>JAXJVI010000242.1:0-6859 GCA_036308615.1 Acutalibacteraceae bacterium
AAGGCATACGGCGAGGACGGCTGCCAGATGACCGACAACGCGGCTCAGGCAGTTTACGACGAAATCACAAAGCTCGATATCTTCAGCGACGTCAAGACAATGGACTTTGACGAAGCGATTGAAAAAGGTCTTATCGAATATGTTGACGACAGCGTTTATGACTCTTATCTCGACTGCGTGCTCGAGCAGCAGGTCAACCCCGGCATCTGCGAGGACGCGGATATCAGCGTTGTTTACACTCCTCTCAACGGCGCCGGCAATAAGCTCGTCAGAAAGGTTCTGAGCAAAATCGGCGTTAAAGAGATCAACGTCGTCAAGGAACAGGAAATGCCCGACGGCAACTTCACTACCTGCCCCTACCCCAACCCCGAAATCAAGGAAGCTCTGCAGAAGGGTCTTGAACTCTGTGAAGAAAAGCAGCCCGATCTGCTTCTTGCCACCGACCCCGACTCCGACCGTGTCGGTATTGCCGTAAAGGATTACGACGGCAGCTACCGCCTGATTACAGGCAACGAGGACGGCGTAATGCTGACCAACTATATCCTCTCCTGCAAGAAGGCTAACGGTACTCTTCCCGAAAAGCCCGTTGTTGTTAAGACTATCGTTTCTACAAAGCTGATCAACAAGCTCTGCGAAAAGTATGACTGCGAGCTCAAGAACGTTCTTACAGGCTTTAAGTACATCGGCGAGGTTATCCTCAACCTCGAAAAGAAGGGTGAAGAAAACCGCTACCTCTTCGGCTTTGAGGAAAGCTACGGCTACCTCTCGGGAACTTATGTAAGAGATAAGGACGCTGTCGTTGCCTCCATGCTGATTTGCGAAATGACCGCTTACTACAAGAAGCAGGGCAAATCTCTCGCTGAGGTTATCGACGGTCTTTACGAGGAATTTGGTTACTATCTCAATCAGACCTTTGCGTTTGAGTTTGAGGGCGCTGAGGGTATGCAGAAGATGGCTGATCTGATGTCGTCCACAAGAGAGAATCTCCCCGCTTCTGTCGGCAAATACAAGGTCGTCAAGGTTAGCGACTACCAGCTCAAGAAGGAAACCGACCTCGTTACAGGCGAAGTTGAGCAGCTCACTCTTCCCACCTCGAATGTTATTGCGCTTCACCTCGAGGGCGATAACGGCGTTATTATCCGTCCCAGCGGCACAGAGCCCAAAATCAAGCTCTACATCACCGCAGTCGGCACAGATAAGGTTAACGCGATTGCTGTTTGCGACGAAATTGTCGCGGCTTCAAAGCAGCTTCTCGGACTGTAAAATAAGCAAAAATTTTCCCCTGACAATTGTCAGGGGATTTTTTTATGAATAAATTTTTTTGCGTTTCCATTCGGCTCCGTCAGAGATTGCGGAAGCGTACGGCACATCAACCTTATCGTCATAGCTAAGTCCGAAATACGTGCTCTTATTGCTGTGCATACTCCACTCGGGGTCGTATATAAGACCGTTTATTTCAGCCCAGCCGTGGCCGCCGCTGTTTACAGCGTAGCTCTCCGTGTAACCGATTGCCCTGCCGACATAGGCGAAGGCTGCTCCGTAGCTGTAGCAGTCACCCTTGCCGTAGACAAAAATATCGTTCGCGCAGACCACAGGCCAGTCGTCCTCGCGGTACGGCGGATTATGACGGACGCCCTCCAGGTAATCACTCTTGATTGAGTCAAAGCATACCTTCAGCTTGTCCTCCTTGGACATTGATGAATTTGTCCATCTTGCAACGTCCTTGCAGGCGAGATGAAGCGTCTTGTCGGACTCGGAAACGACCTTCGTCGCCACGCCGCAAATCACATTCCAGTCAACTCCGTCTACTGTCACGGCGTCACAGTAATTGTAATCGACCTCGCCGTTCGAGCCGAAATAATAATACCCGTCGGTATCATTCCCTTTTATTGTGTTAAATGACGACTGAGTTGCAGGTGCTTGCGTAGTAGGCTGCGCTGTAGTCGGTGCAGCGGTAGTTTCAGGCTCCTTGTGCTTTACAAGAGTAATCGTCATTCCGTTTGTCAAATAACTCTTCATGTTGTCAGGGGTCTCGTATTGTTTGATATCAAATCCCGCCTGAGTAATCGCTTGCTCAACCGTACCGCCGACAAGCTCCGGCTGCTGTGTATAAGTACCGTCAGTTACAGTCACCTTCGCATAACGCTTTACCGTCACCTCTCCTGCTCCGGCATCAGACCATCTCTTTGATAGCTCCGGTTCAACCGTGTCGCGGGCGCTCAGTGTAATACCTGCTTTTTTGAGTATCTCATCAACGGTCATATTATCCTTGCCGTCGACCGAAACGGCGTTTCCGTTGTCATTTACGGTTATCGTAACGTCTTTGCCGAAAAAAGAACACGAGGTTGCTGAAATCAAAACGACAATCAGAATAATGACTCCGGCAATTTTGCGTTTATTTCTCATCAATCCATAACCCCTAATAAAGCTTTGGCTTAATTATATTATATATCCCGCAGTTATGTCAATAGGCACAGCAAATCGACTGTTTGGGACAATCGCTCTGAAAAGTTTGTTAATCGTACACAAAAAGTTTCGTTATCACTAAATCATTATTCTCAATATGAATTATTTATTTTTCTTTTGTGCAAAATAGCATTGTGATTTTGCATTATTTGCTGTCCATTATTGCGAATTTTATTTCATTTTTATTAATTTTTTTGTGCCTTTTCGACTTAATTTGCAAGTCGCCTATTTTTTTGCTTCAAAATAAAAATTGACACAAAAGCCGCGTCATGATATAATTCTATATGTGAGGTAACTCACAAAAGGAAGGTATTTTTAGAATGAGTGAAGAGAAAATCACTGTGATAAACCCATTTGCAAAAATCGGTTTATCAAACGCGAACGCGGCGTCCAAGATCCAGAAAGGTAAAAAGAACCGCTGTGATGTTTGCGTCGGTACCGGTGTTATCCGATACGAGATTATCGGTGATAAAAGGATCGAGATCCAGTGTCCTCACTGTCTCGGTACCGGTATCCGCCACTTAAAAACTGTTAAGTAACATCACAGGGTTATAAGGATCCGCACGTGCAAAAGAGCGCCATAACGGAAGGCAGCCCCTACTGTTATGACGCTTTTTCTATTTTTAGCAATAATTTCACAGAAGAAAATTACAAATTAATTAATGAATAACGGTTTTGTAATTTTCTAAAAAAGACTCTACAAATGATTTTTACGTGTTACAATACCATTGTTTTCAGTTGTACGGAGGTTTTGAATATGGAAAACAAAAAGACCTGCGCTGACTGCGTAAATCTCGGCAGAGCCGTTTACTGTATGCAGTGCAAAAGATTGAAAAAAGGCTATAAGGATATGTTCGTTGAACAGAAGCCTCAGACGGAACACAAAGTGATAAAAGCACAGTAAAAACCGCTGTCGGACAGTCAGTCCGTCAGCGGTTTTTCGTAGTTTGAATAGGACTTAATTAACTAATAAACTTTTTCAGCTTTTTCAGATCCTCGTTCGGAAAAAGCTTTGAAAAATGCTCCATTATTTTTTCACAGGACTCCTGAGGCTGTTTTTCATAAACTCTTTCTGTAAAGCTGCCGCCCATAAAACGCTCAGGGGTGGAGTACTCGGCAACTCCCCATCCGTATGGCTTGCCGAACTTATCCTTCATGTAAACAAAATCGCTGATAATGACATAACACTGACCCTGCAGCCGCGTGATAATGGTATCAAAGCCCCTGTTTCCGCCCTTTTTGTAGTTTCCGAGCTGTTTGAGACGCTTTGAGATTATCGGCGCATTGAAATCAACCAGCTCATATAGAGTCTTGTCACGGTAATTTGCCAGACCATCGTCGTAGCGGGCGTCAAAGTCGTAACCGTCGCGGCGGTAGTTCGCAAAATCCGGAAACCATTCGGGACTGATATAGCACGCCTTCTTTTCAAAGAATTTGCCGTAAGCGCAGCCTGTTTCACGGATCACCGGGCCCTTCCACTCCCAAGCACTCCAGACGCCATCATCACTGTCGTACCAGCAATCCCGTGTAATATGTTCCTCAATCGAAAAGCCTTCGATTGAATTTGCAAAGAACGGCAAAAAACCGAATTCATGGATTGCGTTTATCAAATCTGTCTTGCTGCTTATGATAAAATCCTTCAAGATAAATCACCTGCGAAAAAAATTATAAGGAATCAAATATATCCAATACGCCGTAGACTATCCTTTCCATTGGGGTCTGATTGTCAAGTTCCTCAATTATTTCCTTTGCACCCGACAAATTATCCGTAATCAACTCGTCGGCTCCGCTTTGAATAAACTCCTCGATATCCTCATCGTCGTTGACCGTCCATACCAGAACCTTCTTGCCGTTATTATGAATGCTGTTGATTGTATCCACGGTCGCGGTTTCTTCCTCGAGTGCGAGATAGTCGCAGTTGAGCTCGGCAGTATCGCCGAAGGAAGCAAAAGCAAGAAAACCTGTATTCATCTCCGGATAAGTGCTCTCGACGTAATCTATCAGGTCGTATTTAAGCGATATGATTACCGTTTCGTCCGTCATATTTCTGTCTTTTATTATCTTAACCGCCTCGTCAGCCATTTGCTTATCTGCGGTCTCGCCTTTCAGTTCAACATATAGCGTGAGCCTTCCGTGTGAGGCATCGAGCATATCCTCCAGTGTAGGTACGGGTTCTCCGTCGACCCGAAGCTGCTTTACCTCCTCCAGTGTCATCTCAGACGGCTTCTTGTCTACCCCGGCAACGCGTGAAAATGTATTGTCGTGAAGCACAATGTAACTGCCGTCCGATGTTCTCTGAATATCAATTTCTCCGCCTGATGCGCCCATTTTGTAAGCGACATCTAGACCGGCGGCGGTATTTTCGGGAGCCTCAAAGCCGCCTGCGCGGTGAGCGACAAACCCGGTCGTGACTTTACCCGGAAATAATTCATTATAGAAACAGGAAACAGAAACCGTCGTCAGGCAGATAAGCAATACAAGAACTATGGCAGTAACGATAACTATAGGAGATTTCCTGTTTTCTCTTTCCTCATAGCGCCACTCCCCTTCGCTTTTGAAATCAAGATAAAGCGAGGTGAGCTTGAGCGTCAAAAGCGGCATTGTCATAAGTATGAACATCAGCATGACGCATGAAATCAATGACAGCGAAAACACGGTAATCGGGATTAGAACGCTTTCGGGTATCTGCAAAAACAAAGATAAAAAAATGATAAATGCCGTAATAACAAAAGCTGCCGCAAAAACAGCGAGGAATACAAGGAAAAATCTCAGAATTTCAAGAAAGAATTTTTTCTTGTTCTTTCTTATAAGATTAATTGAATTGCTGCCTGACTTTCTGAGCGTCATTCCGTCGATCAGGGTTCCGTGTAAAATAAAGATAAACAACACGCCGACTAAAAACAAAGCGGCAATCAGAATTACGGCACCGATTGAGAACAGCGGATTTGACCAGATAACCGAGCTTATGAATTTTGGAACATATAAGCCCCTTGTCAGCGAAATCACCAATTCAAATCCGATTATCGGAGAAAGCAGCGAAACATACAGAACCACCAGTATGCCCGGCGGATTCAAAAACCGTTTCAGAGATAAAAAGCCTTCTTTAATACAGTATAATACGGACGGTTTTTCTCCTGTTAAAAGCCTGTTGCAAAGAATCACAAGAGCATTCAGGTCAACCGCTACAAACAGGAACAGGTTAACTATCGCTAAGATAATAAGCAGTATTCCCTGCCATGTTGTAAATAGAAATGAGAAATCTCCGCTCGTAACGGCAACATGTCCCGTGCTTCTGATCAACAGCCTGGAAATGAGCGAAAAGCACGACATCCAGATTTGCAGAGCAAGAGAAGAAATAATCTGAAATAATAATATCGACGGGACAGACTGACGGTAAGGCAATAATCTTTGTTTTTTCATAGGAGTTTCACCTTTTTCATTTATAGTTTTGCGTACTGCCAATCCTCATTCCAACCTGAATCAGTCGGAACATTCTGACCGCTGCTTCATAGTACAGCGCTTCTGCGTTGTCCAGAGCATCATCAAGCGTCATCGGAGCATTCACTGTTGTCATAAGAGAGTCAATGCCAAAAGAACAAATATCCATAGCGCCTTTACCAAGAGAACCGCATAGTCCGACTGCGGGAATCCCGTTTTTCTTTGCCCGCATGCCGACTCCGCTCATAACCTTTCCGTATGCGCTTTGCCAATCGGCGCGTCCTTCCCCGGTTACCACCAGATCAACGCCTTCAAGACGTCTGTCAAAATTGATCAAGTCAAGAACGGTATCGATTCCCGATCTCATTGCTCCGTTGCAGAAAACCATTAACGCGGCTCCCAGACCGCCCGCAGCTCCCGCTCCTTCGACAGCGTCACAATCTACCCCTGTACACCGCTTTATTATTTCACGGTAAATTTGCATGCCTGATTCAAGCCGTCTGCGAGTTTGCTCATCAGCGCCTTTTTGTTCCGCGAAGGTATTCGTCGCTCCGTTATCACCGCAGAGAGGATTTCTCACATCGCACATAACGGTAACGCGGCAATCATGCAGTCTCTTGTCAATGCCGCTTGTATCTATGTCATAAACCTTCTCCAGATCTCTGCCGAAGCCTTCAAGCTCGTTGCCAAAGGAATCGAGAAAACGAACCCCAAGCGCCCGCATACAACCCATACCTCCGTCGTTTGTCGCGGAACCGCCGATAGCTATGGAAATGTCTGTGTATCCGCTGTCGATTGCGTGAAGAATCAGTTCGCCTGTGCCGAATGTAGTAGTAGTCAAAGGATTGCGAAGATGTACAGGCACAAGCGGTAACCCTGATGCAGATGCCATCTCGACAACCGCCTTTTTCCCGTCGATAACACCATACGACGCGGTTATCGGCTTCATCAACGG
>JAXJVI010000243.1:0-1579 GCA_036308615.1 Acutalibacteraceae bacterium
AGGCAGAAAAGAACGGCTGCGACGTCGCTTTTTTGGATATCCATATGCGCGGTATGAACGGCGTAGAGGTTGCCAAAAGGCTCAAGCAAAGCAACCCCAAGATGAATATAATTTTTGTCACGGGGTTTTCCGAGTACAAGGCGGACGCGATGGATATGCGCGCGAGCGGCTATATCATGAAGCCCGTCACCAAGGAAGAGGTCGCGCGTGAGCTTGAGGAACTGCGGTTCCCGATAATCCCGAAGAACGACGCGCTGCTAAAGGTACAGTGCTTCGGCAATTTTGACGTATTTCTGCCCGACGGCACTCCGGTGCATTTTGAGCGCAGCAGATCGAAGGAGATATTTGCGTATCTGGTACACCGCCACGGCAGCTCTTGCAGCACCAGAGAGATCGCTGCGGCGCTGTTTGAGGACGAACCGTATGATAATAATCAGCAGAGCTATGTGCAAACGCTGATCTCTGCTATGATGAAAAGCCTTAAAAAGGTCGGCGCGCAAAAGGCTGTCAACAAAAGCTACAACGCGCTGTCGGTCAATCCCGCCGTGCTTGACTGCGATTATTACCGCTTTGCCGAGCTTGACGCGGGCGCGGTCAACGCTTACGCCAATGAGTATATGAGTCAGTATTATTGGGCTGATTTTATGTTCAATGATTTCTGATTATCAGCATAGTATTTAAGTATCCGCCTGTTCACACTGTGTGAGCAGGCGTTTTTTATGTGCCAAAACAAAAAGGTGCCGGCTCAAAAGTAAAAACGAGCCGGCACCCCAGTCAAGACGAAAATGTATTGATTTTTAATTATACGAACAGCGTAAAACAGAGGGTATTGCTATTCTTAAACTTATTGGCAAAAGTAAAGTGGACATATCCGCTGATCTCGACGAGCTTTCCGCTTGCCTACAGCGGTTTTGTCTTGATACACGCGGCGATCCTCGGGTTTGATACGTCTATTGTCAACAGCATAGGCATTGGACCGCTGATTTATCCGTATTTCTTCTTTAATCCCGAAAAGGTCGGCTACGGCGGAATCGCAATGTGGGTTGGTATCCTCTTAACGGCTTTTATCGTGATCGGATACTTGTTTTTCGGTATCGATAAATTGCTGTGTAAAAGAAAAATCGATTAAAATAAAACAATTTAAAAAATGCTGCAAAGCGGAGGCAAGGGCTCTTTAAACGCTTCCTCCGAAAACAACGGCAACGGCTGCAGTATCGGCGGAGATTCTGAAATCAACGCCGGCAATATCGTTATTCATTCTTGCGCACATACGCAAAATACAAAAGGCAATTCATCCTCATAGGCGCAAAGCAGATTAACCGAATTCGCTCTTGCGTTTGAGTATGACGATTAGAACTACCGTTTGTGCCGAATTAAATTAGATTAAAAAAATATAACATAAGACTAACCGAAACCGTAAAGCGGTTTCATTCAAAATAACGTCATATCCTCTAACGTGACGTTTTCATATTTGAGTTTGCTTAGGCGGAAGAAAATGCGATTTTTCTTCTGCCTTTTGGCGCTTATGAAGTTTCGACACGCTTTGAGTATTTAATTTTTTATCGACAGATAATGACAT
>JAXJVI010000244.1:0-2184 GCA_036308615.1 Acutalibacteraceae bacterium
AAGGTAAGCTTATGTTTGTAGATATTGCAAAAATTCATTTAAAGGCGGGTAACGGCGGCGACGGCGCAGTTTCCTTTCA
The DNA here is from genome assembly GCA_036308615.1 of Acutalibacteraceae bacterium. Taxonomy (GTDB): domain Bacteria; phylum Bacillota; class Clostridia; order Oscillospirales; family Acutalibacteraceae; genus UBA737. Next base: position 80 of record JAXJVI010000244.1, read on the forward strand.
TAGGGAGAAGTATGTCGCGGCGGGCGGCCCTGACGGCGGTGACGGCGGCAGAGGAGGCAACATAATTTTTAAGGCGGACAGTAACCTGTCCACCCTTGCAGACTTCCGCTATAAACGAAAATATACCGCCGAGTCGGGACAGAAGGGCGGCGCGGGCCGTTGTACGGGCAAAAGCGCGCCCGACCTTGTTATTTCCGTTCCTGTCGGCACCCTTGTAAAGGACGCCGAAACCGGCAGAATAATCGCCGATATTTCGGATGAAGCGCCTGTAACGGTGGCTAAGGGCGGCAACGGCGGCTGGGGAAATCAGCATTTTGCCACCTCTACAAGGCAGGTGCCCCGTTTTGCAAAAAAAGGTAATCCGGGTGAAGAGTTAGATGTCACCTTGGAGCTTAAACTGCTTGCCGATGTGGGGCTGATAGGTTTTCCGAATGTGGGAAAATCCACCCTTATTTCGGTTGTAAGCGAGGCTAAGCCTAAAATCGCAAATTACCATTTTACCACCCTTACTCCGGTGCTGGGACTTGTCCGAATGGGGGAGGGAAGCTCCTTTGTTATGGCGGATATCCCCGGTCTTATTGAGGGCGCGGGGGAGGGCGTGGGCTTAGGTCACGAGTTTTTGCGCCATGTCGAGCGTTGCCGACTGCTTTTGCATGTCCTTGATGTTTCGGGCAGTGAGGGCAGAGACCCCATTGACGATTTTAATAAGATTAATAATGAGCTTTCGGTATTTAACAGCGAGCTTGAAGCGAGACCCCAGATAATCGTGGGTAACAAGTGCGACCTTGCGGACGAGGCGGAGTTAAAACGCGTTTCGGACTATTTTACCGAAAAGGGTTACGAATTCTTCCCCGTTATGGCGGCGATTGCCGAGGGTACCGACGAGCTTATTAAATATGTTGCCGCCGAGCTTTCAAAGCTGCCGCCTATAAAGCGGTATGAGGCAGAGCCTAAGCCTGCAGAGGACTTCAGTAAGCCTAAAACCCGCACCTTTAATATCCGCGTTTGCGACGGGGTTTACTTTGTCGAGGACTGCGAGTGGATTATGGATGTAATGAATACGATAGACCCCGACGATTATGAGTCACTCCAGTATTTTGAGAGGGTGCTCCGTTCAAGCGGTATTATTACGGCGCTTGAAAACGCGGGAATTAAGCAGGGCGACACCGTAAGCGTCTACGATATTGAGTTTGAGTTTGTGATGTAAAATGGATGCTAAAAAAGAAAACCCTAATATGTTAAGCCCCTCGGTGCTGGCATTTGTGGGGGATGCGGTTTACGGGCTGTATGTCAGAACCGCCCTTGCCGACACAAGCCGCCCGTCGGGCGAATTACATAGACTGTCGGCTTCGGTGGTGAATGCCGCCGCACAGGCAAGGGCTTTTTCGCTTATTGAGCCCCTCCTAAACGAAAAGGAGCTTTCGGTCTTTAAGCGCGGGCGTAATTTCCATACCTCGTCCACCCCTAAAAACGCCTCTAACGGCGATTACCACACCGCTACAGGACTTGAATGCCTTTTCGGTTGGCTGTATCTGTCGGGAGATAAGCAGAGAGCGGACGAGCTTTTTAAAATTATATGGGATGCTAGATGTTAGACATTAGACGCTAGACACTAGACAACGGGCGGCTTTTGACCGCCCGTTTTTAATTGCGCCGAGTTGTCGCATTAAAGATTTTAGTAAAGAATTCTAAAGTTTTACGGAGAAATATCTTATGATAAAGTTAAATGTAATTGATTTACTTGAGAAAAACGGGAAAACAAAATACTGGCTATACAAGCAGTTGGGTATGAGTTATCAGAATTTCAACAAAATGATTAACAATCAAACAAAATCTATACGCTACGAAAATATTGAAACCATTTGTTTGTTGTTGAATTGCACTCCGAATGATCTTTTTAAAATAACGGAGGAATAAAATATGGGGATGTTAAAAACAAATCGGGGTTTGCAGAGATGTTTAATGTGCGTATAAAAAGGCCCCCTTGCCTAAAGGGGGCTGTCGCGGCGAAGCCGTGACTGGGGGATATTTAGGTCTGTAGAAACCAAATTATATCCCTCCACCGCCGTTCGGCGGTCCCCCTCCCTTTAGGCAAGGGAGGCTAT
>JAXJVI010000245.1:0-9227 GCA_036308615.1 Acutalibacteraceae bacterium
ACCGTAGCCGCCGTTTTCGGGGGTGTCGGAAGCGTAGATATAACCTGTTGTACCCTGTTGAGCGCCGATTTTCTTTCCCTCTAAATCATCGATGGTTTGAATATCGCTGTCTTCCTTAACGATTACAACCTGAACGCCGGTAGCATAGGAGTCGGAGAAGTTAACCTTTTCCTTTCTCTCATCGGTAACGGTCATACCCGCCATACCCATATCGTACTTGCCGGACTGAACGCCGGGGATAATGGAGTCGAAGTCAACATCGGCGATTTCAAGCTCAAGACCTAATTTCTCGGCGATAAGCTGTGCAACCTCGGCGTCGATACCTACGATTTTGTCGCCCTCCTTGTACTCATAGGGCGGGAACTCGGCATTGGTAGCCATAATAAGCTTGCCCTCTTGTGCGGTCATAGACTTACTGCCGCAGCCGCAGCAGAGAACAGCGATAGCCAAAGCGGCTAAAACGCTTACGAGTTTTGCGATTTTTTTCATTTGGAAACTCCCCTTTTAAAAGTTTAATTTTAAAATCTATTAGGGATTATATCACCGCAAGGCTTATTTGTCAATACTTTTTTGCATATTTATGATATTTTTTTGAATATTTTTTGATTTTGTGCATATTATGAGCAAAAACATTCAAAATGCATACTAATAATGAATAATTATTCATAATATTCGTTTTAATTAATATTTATTCATTAAAAAATACTGTGAACGCTTATTCGCGTATCCTCTTTGACCTGATGAAGGAGCATTTTAAGGGTTTCGATATGCTCGTAAAATAAAATTTCGTCCTCTGTTTCGCTGTAAAGTAAAAGTGATGATATTTCAAGCTCTATATCGTCAATTCGGTTGTGATTCATAAAAAATGAGAGGGCTTTTTCCTTTTCGTCCCAAAGATCGCTTAACTTTGCGGCATATTTGTGTGATTCCCCTTTATTGTAGGCGTCTTCACAGCGGAGTATTAATTCTTTTGTTTCATCACAGGTTTTTGTGATATACATAAGACTTGAAATATACGCCGTTATGACCGCCGCTAACAGTATCCCTGCCGCAATCAGTCTTTTCATTGCTTATCCCTCATTTTTATAAGGCTGAAATTTCCGTACCTGTCCATAGTCATTAAAAAAATATGGCTTACCTCGGTGTTGTTTGCTAATACCGTTTTTCTGATTTGCGCCTCGTCTGTTTCAAGCGCTCCGAGTGATTCTTTAATGATTTTTCCGTCGCTTATAACAGGCAGGGGGAGGGCGGCTTTGTCCTTTTCTATGTTAAGGTCGCCCGCGGTTACGGTCTGCTCGGAGGATTTTAAAAGCACGCTTAGGTTGCCGTTTACTTCGAGCACCGCAAAGGCAACGGTAGAAATATCAAACACATTCTGTCCCCGCAAAAGCTCCACTAAGTCAAGCACCGTCATACGCACCTGCCGCATAGCATTCTGGTCTATAACGCCGTTTTTTATTATTACCGCCGACTTTCCGTTCATAAGCTTTCTGACCGTCATACTTTTCATCGCTAAAACCGAGACTATTATCTCCAAAACAACCAGCATAAATATTGCAACAACGCCGTCTAAAATGGGTTGAGAGGTGTCCTGAAGCGGTATGGCGGCAATCTCGGATATAAGCAGGGTGACTACAAGCTCGTTAGGCTGCATTTCGCCGACCTGCCGTTTTCCCATAAGCCTAATACCTACGGTAACAAAAATATATAGTATAACCGTTCGAGTTATTGTTATAATCGTAATAATCACCGATGTTATTATTTACGAATAAGGTAAATTTATTTAATTAATATGTGTGAATTTTTACCAAATAAGGTTGGTTTACTTGACAAACCACTATTTTGCTATACAATATTTATATATCTATTATGTGCGAGGTGATACTGTGAATATACTGCACTTGAAATACGCTGTTGAAATCGCAAATACAAAGTCAATAAGCCGTGCGGCGGAAAATTTATATATGGGTCAGCCTAATCTGTCGAGAGCTATTAAGGAGCTTGAGGAAAGCCTTAATATAGCCATCTTTAACCGCACTCCCAAGGGAATAACCGTAACGCCGGAGGGCGAGGAATTTTTGCAGTACGCAAGGCGTATTGTAAATCAGGTGGACGAGGTCGAGGAAATGTATAAAAACGGCCGCAAATCGAAGCAGAATTTTTCTGTCTGTGTCCCGAGGGCAAGCTATATTTCCTACGCCTTTGCCGAGTTTGCAAAAAGCATTAACACCGATGTTCCTGCCGATGTTTTTTATAAGGAAACAAATTCTTCAAGAACAATCGGTAATGTGGTGAAAGGTGAATATAATTTAGGAATAGTTCGTTATCAAACCGCTTTTGAGCGATATTTTAAAACACTGTTTGAGGAAAAGCGTTTAAATGCCGAGATTATCACAGATTTTAAATATGTGCTTTTGATGTCAAAGAATCATCCGCTTGCGGAAAAACAGGAAATTTACTGCAAGGATTTAGCGCCGTATATAGAGATTACCCACGCCGACCCGTATGTTCCGTCGCTCCCCCTTATTGATGTTAAGAAGGAAGAGCTTTCAAAGTATGTGGATAAGCATATTTATGTGTTTGAGCGGGGAAGCCAGTTTAAAATCCTACAAGAGGTTGAAAACTCATTTATGTGGGTGTCTCCTATTCCTGAGGATTTGTGTGAGAAATATGGGCTCGTTTCAAGAGAGTGCGCCGATACCGAAAAGGTTTATATGGATGTGCTTATCTACCGTAACGGATATAAGCTTACCGACCTTGACAACGCCTTTATCACCGCCGTGTGCGATGCTAAAAGGAAGTATATTTAATAAATTACGCTGAAAAAACGGAGCCGCGAGGCTCCGTTTTTTGCAGTATTCTATTTAATATAGCGGTATTATTCTTTTTCTTCCTCGATTTCCTCTTCCGCGGGGGCGGGCACGCTTTCGGGTTCGCTTTCGGGCTTAATTTCGGTTCCTAAAAACTCGGGCATCTTAATTCCCGCCATTTTAAGGGTTTCGTTAAGGGGAGGAACCGACTTCATAATTCCCGAAATAAAATTCGCCGTAGTGGAGCTTTCGCCGTTTCCGCCCATAGAGTCCCAAACCGTAATCTTATCGATATTGAGGTTTTTAACCGCCTCAACCTGAATTTTAACAAGCTCCTCGAGCTTATCTGCAATCATAAGCTGAACCGCCGCCGCGGCGTCGCCGTTTGCCGCGTCAACAATCTTTTTAAAGCCCTCCGCCTGCTTGGCAAGCATTTCCTGCATACCGCGCGCCTGAGCCTCCATTGTGGCGTAAATAGCGTCTGCCTCGCCCTTTGCCTTGCGGCGCGCCTGCTCAGCTTCTGCTTCGGCTTCAAGCTCCTTGCGCTCCTTTTCAATCTTAGCGGCGGTTATAATATCCGCCTGCTTGGTTGCAAATTCACGCTCTGCACGGGCCTGCTCTGCCTGTTGTTCGGCGGCGTAGGCTTCTTCAAGAGCCTTTGCCGCGGCGATTTTTTCAGCCGATACGGCGCGCCTTTGTGCCTCAGCCTCTTTTTCGCGGCGAATAGCGTCCGAAAGGGCTACAGCCGCCTTTGATTCGTTTTCACCCGCTATTGCGGTGGCGTTGGATTCCGCAACCGAAATACGCTGATCCTTTACCGCTACCGCCTCGCCGATACTACCGTCGCGGTTTTTCTCGGCAACAGAGCGCTTAGCGTCGTTTATCGCCTTAGCCGCCGCCTCTTTACCGAGAGCCTCAATGTAGCCCGATTCGTCGGTAATATCGGTGACATTTACGTTGATAAGGCGAAGACCTATCTTTTTAAGCTCGGTTTCAACGTTGTGGGACACCGCTTCAAGGAACTTGTCGCGGTCGGTGTTGATTTCCTCAATATCCATAGTTGCGATTACAAGACGGAGCTGACCGAAGATAATATCCTTTGCAAGCTCCTGAATCTCGTTGAGCTTTAAGCCTAAAAGGCGCTCGGCGGCATTCTGCATAACGCCCTGTTCAACCGAAATTCCCACAGTAAAGCGGGAGGGAACATCCACGCGGATATTCTGGTGCGAAAGGGCGTTAGTAAGATCGACATTTATCGACATAGGCGTAAGGTCGAGATATTCGTATGACTGAACAATCGGCCAGATAAACGCCGCGCCGCCGTGAATACACTTTGCGCTTCTGTTTGTGCCGTCCTTGTTCGTGCCGACCTTACCGTAGATTACAAGCACCTTGTCGGAAGGACAGCGGCGGTATCTTGTAAGTACTACAAGCAAGAGCGTGAAAAGAAGTACTGCTATTACTGTGATTGCGATGATTAGATTTACCGGCATAATTTTTATCCCCTTTTTTAATTTATTTTACAGTGAGGCGTTATCTAACGGACATACCACCAAAATATTGTCCGTTGCAGATACTACCTGCACCATAGAATCTGTTTTTATGTCTTTGCCAAAATCGGTGACCGCGTCCATTTCCACAAGGCGTTCCTGAAGCGTTAGCATTACCTTTCCCGTGCCGCCGCGCCGAGCGGGTATTGTAAGGTAGACCTTTGCGGTCTGTGCAACGGCGTTATGAGCGTCCAAATTTCCGCTTTCCTGAAAGCCTAAAAATATTTTAATTATGTACGCCACCAACAGCAGAGCCAATATTCCCGATACCGCGGCAATTAATCCCGAGATAAGCTCACTCGCTCCCAAATCCACCGCCGCAATGCCGAGCCACCCGCCGACCGCAAACAGAGCGACAAGCCCTCTTACCGTGAAAAGCCGCACCCCGTATGAGTGATGCGCGCCGTCATGGCTGTGGTCGAAATCGTGGTCATGGTCGTGGTCAAAATCGTGACCGTGACCGAAATCGTGGTCGTGGTCAAATTCTCCGTGGTCGGCGGAGTGTCCGCCCACTCCGAAAAGCAGGAGCACGGTTTGAATAAGCATAATCACCGTTGCGGGAACCGCGGCACAGGCAAGCGCCTGTTGAAAGGTGCTAAGCCCACCGAACCAGTTTGTAAACCAAGTCATTAAAATCCTCCCCCTTAATGGTTAGCCGACTTTCGTCAGCCTAAATTTCAAGCTGATTGAACCGCAGCTCTGCCTCGCGCTTAAACTGCCCCGCCGCAAAGGCGTAAACCATAATTTTAAGCGCGCGGTAAAGCCGCTGTGACGAATCGGCGCGCATTTCTTTGAAATTCGATACCGCAGACTTGACGCGTTTATCAATCTTCTCGTGGGAGATGCCGCTTTCAAGGGTCAAGTCCTTTGTAATCGCGCAAAAGCAGTCAAACAGCTCAGGCTCTGAAACCCTATCGTCGCTCTCGTCCTCCACATCGCCGTTGAGATATTTGAGTAACAAGACGGTCTGTTCAAGCTGCATACAGTCGCGAAGGGCGTTAATAATCAATATTCGCGCAAGCTGGCGTTTATAATACTTTTTTTTAACGGGATTTGCAACAAACCCGCGCTTGACCCAGTTTTGCAATGTCGAGCCCTCAAGCCCCGTAATAGAGCATACCTGAGCAAGAGTCAGCCCGCTCGCCGCCGAAATCATTTGCGAAAAAATTGCAAAAACACTGCCGTTAAGGCTTATATAGGGTGTTACGGTGCCGGGTATTGTTTCCTGAACCATTATCTCACCGCCGTTCCTTTTTGAGTTTATTTGATTATATCATAGGTTCATATGAACCTCAAATATCGAAAAAAATTAATTTCTGCCGAAAATCGGCATTTTTAGGCGTTTTTGCGGTTTAGCTTTTATTTTCTTATTTTTTCGTTGCTTTTTAATTTGTATTGAATTTTTTACCGGGAACGATTTTTAAAAATAATAACTTTTCAAGTTATTGCTTAATTTAATCTTCAACAGTATAATTATATTGTAATTCGGATTGCAATATAAAAAATAATGAAACGGGGTTAAATAAATGTATATTGATAATAAAAAAATCGGCAAGCAAATTGCTCTCCTTCGCGCTTCAAAAGGTATAACACAGAATGAACTTGGAGAGCGTATAGGGGTGACCTTCCAATCGGTTAGTAAATGGGAACGCGGTGAAACGCTGCCTGATGTTTCGGCTCTACCGGGTCTTGCAAATGTTCTTGAAACTACTATTGATAATATACTTTTCGCCGGAGAACAGCACGCGGTTTTTAAAGGCAAGATAAAAGCAGAAAATGTGATTGAAGGAATTAAGTGCCTAAAAAGAATGGGCGAGCTGTTAGGCAACCAAAATATAATTTACCGCTATGCAATTCAGGGTATCGATTCAGGTATGAACACGGAAATTGAAGCTGCCTTTTCCGACGATTATTTATTTGAAGCTTTTGTGGCCGAGGTAATAATACAAGGCTTAAAAGCTGGCTTTTATGTTGATATTACAGATATTAACAGAAATTTCAAGCATGATCATTTTCGGTCTCTGGTTTGTGATTATGCCAAAAAATACAATGTTACTTAATGACTTGCAGTAAGTTGGGTGGGTATGAATATTGAGAAAAAGAATACAAATATAAAAACCTCCCATGCCTTTCGGGTGACTCCTCAAACTGTGTGGAGTCACCCTTTATGCAAGAGAGGCTTTTAATGAGCAACCTTGAAAAAATATTATTTAATAAGCGATTCGCCCGTCATTTCGGGAGGCTGAGGGAGTCCCATAATCTTAAGAATAGAGGGTACGATGTCGGCAAGTCTGCCGCCCTCCCTTAACTCACAGGGATAACCTACAACGCAGAAAGGAACGGGATTTGTGGTGTGGGGAGTGAAGGGCTGACCGTCCTCTCCAACCATGCAGTCGGCATTTCCGTGGTCGGCGGTTATAATAACCGAGCCGCCCATTTTAAGGGTGGAATCAACTACTCTGCCCACACATTCGTCGACCGCCTCAACCGCCTTTACGGCCGCGTCAAACACCCCTGTGTGACCTACCATATCGCAGTTGGCGAAGTTGAGAACAACCGCATCGTATTTGCCTGATTCTATCTGCTCGCAAACAGCGTCGCAAACAGGGTATGCGCTCATTTCAGGCTGTAAATCGAAGGTCGGAACATCGGGGGACTGAATAAGGATTCTGTCCTCACCCTTGAAGGTCTTTTCCTCGCCGCCGTTGAAGAAGAAGGTTACATGAGCGTACTTCTGGGTTTCGGCAATTCTTAATTGAGTCATATTTTTGCTTGCCAAATATTCGCCGAAGGTCATTTTAAGCTCTTCGGGCGGGAAAGCAACCGAAACATTAGGCATAGTTTCGTCATATTGGGTCATACAAACATAGGTAAGGGGGAAGAAGCCGTTCTTTCTTTCAAAGCCGTTGAAATCGGGGTCAACCAATGTTCTTGTGAACTGCCTTGCGCGGTCGGGACGGAAGTTGAAGGAAACAACGCTGTCTCCCGCCTTTATCATACCGTTTTTATTAACAACGGTGGGAACTATAAATTCGTCGGTAACACCGTTTGCATAGGATTCTTCCATTGCCTTTACGGGATCGGAATTTTGGACGCCCTCACCGTAAACAAAAGCGGCATATGCCTTTTCAACTCTATCCCATGCGAAGTCGCGGTCCATAGCATAGTACCTGCCCATAACAGTCGCGATTTCTCCGACTCCGAGCTCCTTCATTTTAGCCTGAAGGTCTTTGATAAAGCCAACACCCGAGGTGGTGGAAACATCTCTGCCGTCCATAAGGCAGTGAACGAAAACCTTTTGAAGCCCGTTCTTTTTTGCAAGCTGTAAGAGTCCGTATAGGTGGTCAATGTGACTGTGAACTCCGCCGTCGGAAAGAAGTCCAATAAGATGAAGTGCCGAGCCGTTATCCTTGCAGTTTTGAACGGCATTCTTTAAAGCTTCAATATCAAAGAAGTCGCCGTCCTCAATAGATTTTGTGATTTTAACGAGCATTTGATAAACAACACGGCCGGCTCCTATATTGGTGTGACCAACCTCGCTGTTGCCCATCTGTCCGTTGGGGAGTCCCACATCAAGTCCGGAAGCACCAATGGTAGTGAATGGGTTTTCACTAAAAAATTTAGTGAGGTTGGGGGTTTTAGCGGCATGAATCGCATTGCCTTCATCTACATTTCTTATGCCGAAACCGTCCATAATACATAAAACAACAGGTTTTTTCATTATTTTATCACCTTGAAATTATTTGCTTGCCGCTTTAACGATAACCGAGAAATCCTCAGCCTTAAGGGAAGCGCCGCCGATAAGTCCGCCGTCAACATTAACCTTTGCAACCAACTCGTCGGCATTCTTAGCGTTCATAGAACCGCCGTACTGGATTGTAACGGTCTCTGCTACATCTGCGCCGTAGGCCTCCGCAATAGCGGCACGGACATAGCCGTTGCCCTCGTCAGCCTGCTCGGCGGTAGCGGTAACGCCTGTGCCGATTGCCCATACAGGCTCGTAAGCGATAATTACATTTGAAAGCTTGTCTGCCGGAACATTTGTAAGCGCCATCTTGGTCTGGTACTTAAGCAGGGTTTCGGTGTAGCCGAGCTCCCTCTGCTCAAGGGTTTCGCCAACGCATACAATAGCGGTAAGACCCGCGTTCAAAGCGGCGAGTGTGCGAAGATTTACGGTCTGGTCGGTTTCGCCGAAGTACTGTCTTCTCTCGCTGTGACCGATAACAACATATTTAACGCCCGATTCAACCAGCATCTTAGCGGAAATTTCGCCGGTGTAAGCGCCGCTCTCCTTAAAATGTACATTTTCAGCGCCGATTTCAATGTTTGAACCTTCGGCGGCGGCTACAGCTGCGGGAATATCGATAAAGGGAACGCAAAGCACTACCTTACAGTCAGCGCCCGCTACAAGGGGCTTCATCTCATTAATAAGCGCGGTTGTCTCGGACGGTGTTTTGTTCATTTTCCAGTTGCCCGCGATTACGGCGGCTCTTTTAGCTTTATTCATTGTAAAAACTCCTTTTATATATTAACACAAGTAAGGGTTGCCGAAAGAGCAACCCTTAAATTTAATTACTTATCGTTAAGTGCGGCTATGCCGGGAAGCTCCTTGCCCTCTAAGAATTCGAGGGAAGCGCCGCCGCCTGTTGAAATGTGGGTCATCTTGTCGCCGTAGCCTAAGGTGTTAACAGCCGCCGCCGAGTCGCCGCCGCCGATAACCGTAACAGCGTCGGTCTCTGCAAGGCTCTTTGCAACAGCGATAGTGCCCTTTGCAAGGGTCGGGTTCTCAAATACACCCATAGGTCCGTTCCAAACAACCGTCTTAGCAGACGTAACAGCGTCTGCAAAAAGCTCTGCGGTCTTAGGT
>JAXJVI010000246.1:0-1701 GCA_036308615.1 Acutalibacteraceae bacterium
CCGATACCTCCTTCAAGCATAACAGGATAGCACAGAAAAAGAAAAAGTCCAGAGTTTTTTCGGGTTATCTTTGATTTATGCGGCGCAAATTTTGAACGCTACTATTGCCCTGCCCCCTTCCCCGAATTGATAGACAGAAAAAAGTGTGGTAAAATGGAATGGAGGCAAAAAATAAAAGGAGAGAAAACCATGTCTAACAAAAAGGGAAGCGCGCCGCCGCGCTATGATGAAGAATTCAAAAAAGGAGCGATGGCTCTTGTCACAGAAAAAGGTATGCCCTTAAAAAGCGCCGCCAAGGATCTCGGTATTTGTCCCGACACGCTGCGTTCATGGCTGAACGCCTCCGGCTGCAAGCCTGCCGAGGTTGCCAAACAGCACCGCGCCGACAGCCGTCAGAAGGAGCTTGAAGCTGAGATCAAAAAACTTCGCAAGCAGTTAGCTGAGAAAGACGAGGTCATCGAAATCTTAAAAAAATCCGTCGGCATACTTTCACAACCATAGAGGACAAGTATCGTTTTGTCGATGCTCACCGCTCCAAATTCTCTGTGGATAAGCTATGCCGTATGCTCAATATTGACCGGAGCGGTTATTATGCTTGGAAGCTTCGCGGTATTTCCAAGCGCGAACGCGAGGAACAGGTACTGCTGTGCGCCATTATCACCTTGCATCAGCAGTATCCGGCTATGGGTTTGGATGGTATTTATCATACGCTGAAGAAGCAAATGCGCTGTTCGCGCAATCGCATTCACAGGCTTATGAAAAAATACAATATCCACTCCATCCGCAAAAACGCCTACAAGTCCACCACCAACTCAAACCACAGTTATCCTATCTGCGAAAACCTCTTAAAACGTGACTTTTTTGCCGATATTCCCAATTCCAAGTGGGTCGGCGATATCACCTACATCAGAACCGATGAAGGCTGGCTGTATCTCGCCACCGTCAAGGATTTATGCACCAAGAAAATCGTCGGCTATGCTTTTTCTGAGCGCATTGACGCCAATCTCGTTGTAGCCGCCCTCTCGATGGCGTACAACAGGCAGAAGCCCGACGGCAAACTGATTTTCCACAGCGACAGGGGCGTTCAGTACGCGTCCAATAAGTACCGCGAAGCGCTTGCCGCGTTCGGCATAACGCAAAGCATGTCACGCAAAGGCGATCCGTATGACAACGCTGTCGCCGAGAATTTCTTCAGCTGTCTCAAAAACGAGCTTGTACACCACAAGCATTACAAAACCCGTGCCGAGGCACAGGCGGATATTTTCGCCTACATTGAAACATACTACAATGCCATCCGTCCCCATTCGGGTATCGGTTGGATGTCCCCGAACGAATTCGAGGAACACCTTCGCAGCGTTTATGCCGCGAAAGTCGCTTGACAATGAGTGAGAAAGTATGATAGGCTTATCTTGCCAAGGCGCGTACGTCCGCGCCACCGTGCCTAAAATCATACTTTCAGAGGCTCATTGTCAAGTGAACCGTGGAATAAATGCGGTACAATACAGCAACTTAATACCATATTTGTCATTCTTTTCATTCGGTTTTTCACCTGCGTTTTTTGTCTGTTTTTTCGGGGAGGGCACAACAATACGACGAAGAGTACAAGGTACAGGCAATTAAGCTTGCAGAGAAAATCGGTCCGGTAAAAGCAGCCGGTGAATTAGGCGTTCCTAAAAACACCCTGTATGGTTGGATTAGAAA
>JAXJVI010000247.1:0-11939 GCA_036308615.1 Acutalibacteraceae bacterium
CAAGGGAGGCTTATATGACATCTGACCTTGAGCAATATAATTACGCATTACGCATTACGAATTCCGAATTAATTCACAACTGGGCGTAGCTTAGTCCCTTCAGGGCGTTGTATTCCTCGGCTATGGCGTACCAGGTGCTGTGGCCTACAAGACCGCTTACGGGGAGACCGAAAAGGCGCTGAAAGGTATAAACCGCGTCCCTTGTCTGCTCGCCGAAATAGCCCGTCACGGGGATTTCGGGTATCTCGGGGTAGGTTCTGCCTATGTAGGAAAGATAGGTCTGCAAATCCCGCACATCCTCGTTTTGCATACCCTCAGTTAAGACATAGCCGGGGTAAATTTTCGCCCGCTCCCCCTCATAGCCCTCGGGCAGGGTGGCGGCGGTGTCCCTGTAAATTTTAAATATCAGGTTCCAGGTGTCCTCGTCCACAAAGCCGGTCTCGGGCAGACCGTAAAACCGCTGAAACGCCTTGACCGCCTGCTCGGTACGCCCATCAAAAACCCCGTTTATGGGTATCAGCTCAAGGGCGGGGTTAAAGTATGAAATTATGTCTAAATAATACTGTAATGTGCGTATTTCCGCCCCCTGCATACCCAGCCTTAACCCCTCGGTGGGATAGGGCAGGGTCGCCTCCTCTATGGTTATCCCCTCCGAGGCAAGCTCCGCCAGCTGCTTTACGCCGTTGTAGTACCGCTTTATCGCGTACCAGGTAGCCTTATCCACCGTCCCCGTGACCGGCAGTGAAAAGATTTGCTGAAAAGCCCTTACCGCCTCCTCGGTGTCGTTGCCGAAAAGCCCGTTTTCAAGGCGTATTTTAGGGATTGCGGGGTAGTTCTGCGATATGCGGTTAAGCTGGGTTTGAATGATTTTGACCTCGTTTGAAACATCGCCCAAGCGAAGCGGTGTGCCGGGGTAGGACTCGGCGATATTTTGGACGGGGGTATCGGTAAGTATGCTTATGTTGTCGCCGTAGTAGGTCTGCAAAATCTCGTAGGGGGTAAGCCCCTGCTCGGCAAGGCTTACGGTTCCCCATTGGGAAAGCCCGTCGCAGGTAGAGGTGGTGCCGTTGCAAAAGGCGGTAAAAAGGGGTTGAATAGTCCCCTGACGGACAACATATTCGTCAAAAATATTGTCTACTATGTCGCTGATATTCTCAAAAATATCCCGCCCCGGCACAAACGCCTGATCGTAGCGGGTATTGTTGGTTATATCAAAATCATACCCCCTGGAGGGGTACCATTCGGTGTAAATTCGGTTGAGGGCAAAGGTGATAATGGCGTATATGTTGGCTCTTAAGGCGTTTTCGGGCCAGGTGGGGTAAATCTCGCTGGAAGCGACATTTTTTATGTATTCCACAAAGGGCACGGTCACATTTTCGGCGTTGGAGCCGGGCGCCCCCAAATGCACCGTTATGCTTTCGGGTATAACAGGCTGAATAACCTCGGGCATATCTCCACCCCCTAAAGATTAAAATTAGATAGCTCGTTAAAGACTATCGGCCCCGTGTTGCCCCCAAATGAGGCAAGGGGGGTAAGGTTTGAGCGCTGGAGGGAGGTGACCCCCCTGAAAATCGGCAGATTTATATGCAGATTATCGGCGTAGCCGTCCGCCTCCACAAGGACATTGTAAAGGGTGTAGGGCTGTGCGCCTGAGTCGGGCTCCATAGAAAGCTCCCTTGTAGGGGCGGGAATGCTGAAGGTCTTGGTTTTACCGCTTATATCGGTAAAATCGGTGTCGATTACATTAGGCATCGTATAGTCCCCCGTAAAAACCGTAACCTTTGCCCTTTCCACGGGGTAAAGGCTGGAAATCGCCGTCACCATTACGGTGAGCCGTCCGTTCGGGTCGGTGGAATCCTGCTTTTCATAGGGCGTACCCTCTTTGTATTCCCCCTGCTGACCGTCCGGCACGGCAACCGCGGGCTTAGCGCGGTGCATACGCATAAGCTCCTTTTTGTATTTTTCGATAAGCTCGTTATCCATAAAATCAACCCCTTTATTTAATTCATAATTCGTAATTCGTAATTCATGGGCATCCTCGACCGTCCGAGTCTACCGTCTAATGTATAAAATCTAATGTCTAAATTCGTAGGGAACGACCTATGTGTCGTTCCGTTAATTCGGAATTGGGACGATGTGGGCATCGTCCCCTACATAGGTTAATAGAGTATGAGTTTAATATCTAAAATACGATATTCCTCAAAAAATCTCTATTTCAAAATCAAGTATTCTTAAAACATTTCCTTCAATTTCCACGGCTTTTTTGTACTCGCCGAAGCCGATAAGCCTTGCGGTTTCATACACCCTTGCCGCTCCGTAAACCCCTATAAAAAGGCAGAGCGCCGCCACAAAGGAGATGTAAAAGGATTTTAAAAAGGTCTTCATTTTTTTCATTCCCCTGTTTTTTTATGTAATCCCGCCCAATAATTCCGCAAGGGCGTTTCCCACAAGCTCGGCGGAATAGTGCGCCTCGGCAAGGGTGTTGGCGTCGGTGCCGAACTCTATTAAAAGGGAGCCTGTAGTCAGGCTTTCGTTATAGTTTTTAGGCATAAGGCTTAAAGGTCGGGCTAGCGTCGGGTACATCTGCTCGATTTTCCGCTGCAGCCTTACCGCCAGCTTTAAATTTTCCTTCCAATTAGGAAAATTGGTGACGCTTCCGCTCTGGGAGCCCATAACAAGCATTACCTGCGCCGCCTTTTTTCCCTCAATTTCGGTGACAAGCTTTACCTTGTCACTTTCCCCCGAGGTTACCGCGTCCCGGTGCAGGTCAAGCACCACCTTTATAGAGGGGTATTTATTCAAATATCCGGTTATCGTCTTAGCGGCACGGGAATAACTGCCGGTGTAGTTGGGGTAATCGTGCTCGGTTGTGTCGTGCAGGGTCTTAATGCCGACATTGTTAAGCCTTTCCGCCACTATTTTTCCCACGCTTACCATATTTTTATCGGTTTCCCTGGTGCGGGAGGAAAATGCCTCGGTGTAGTAATCGGCGTCCTCGGTCATAAAGCTCTCGGTGGTATGGGTATGCATAATAAGCACCTGCGGACCGTCATCCTTCGATATTTTAAAGGTAAGGGAGGCTTCCAACAGCTCCTTTATGCTAACGGTAAGGTCGGTGCTGTTTTTCATATACACCCCGTCATAGGAAAGGGGGGCGTTATAGGGAGAAATATAACGGCTGATAACCTTTCCCTTAACGCTTCCGTCGGTGCTTGCGGGTATGTCTTCCCCGCTTTCCGCGGCCGATACCGTTTCCTCACTTGTTACCGCCTCGGTTTCCTCCTCATCCTCGGGGCAAAATATTCCGTTCGCGGGAATCTGCGGGGCTTCGGCTTCAATTTTTCTGCCCTTAAGACAAAAGCTGTAGGCGTTATAAGAAATAAGAGCTATACATACCGTAAATACACACAGAAGTCTTGATATTCCCGAATTTTTACCCATTTTCCCGCCTCCCACATCAATATTTTATGCGGGAAAATTTTAGGTTATACCAGCCCCTCAATTATATCCTCTTCAATTTCGGGCTGTAAAAAGCGGTTTAGGGACAATGCCAAAATTTCGCTTATTCGGTCAACCAAAAGGTCCACATCCTTAGGGGTTACAAGCATATCGCTTGCTTTTTCGGGCTCCTTTCCCGTGATTTCAAACGCAAGGGCGTCCGCGTCGGTTACGGTGGGCACCCCCACCGCCGTAACAGGCACGCCGAGGGTTTTTTCGCTTATTTCCCGCCGTGAATTTTTTACCCCCGAGCCGGGGGAAATACCGGTATTACAAAGCTGTACTGTCCTGAAAAGCCTCTCGGTACCCCGTGCGGCAAGGGCGTCTATCACTATTACCGCGTCGGGCTTTACCCTTTCTGCCGCCCCCTTTATAAGCTCGGCGGTCTCTATTCCCGTCTGCCCTAAAACCCCGGGGGAAATTACCGAAACGCTTTTAAGCCCCTTTAAGCCTATGCTTTCCGCAAACTGACCCGTAATATGCCTTGTTGCCAAAATCTGCTTTGCGGTAAGGGGCCCTACCGCGTCGGGGGTTATATCGGTGTTGCCAAGCCCCGCGATTAACACCCTTTCCCTTTTTTGGGGCAAAAGCCTGTCTAGTGCCCAAATAAGGGAATTTTTAAGCCCGGAATAATCGCAAATTTTATTAATCGGGGGAAATTCTAAGGTTATATAATTTCCTTTAGGCTTTCCTAAAGCCCGCTCCCCCTCGGCGGAGATAATTTTGACGGTTGAAATTTTAATATCCCCCTTTTCTTCAAGCTCCCTTTTTACTCCCCTTATTTCCTCTTTTTCCGCCTCGGCAAGCTCGATTGCCAAATCTGTTCTGATACTCATTTTTTTACTCCTTTTCCTACAAAAAAAGCTTTCCCTTTTTGTGAAAAATAATCCCCTTTTTTTGCTTAAAAAAGTTGAAAAAATTTTGATTTTGTGGTATACTTAAGTGGATTATTATGATTAATTAAAGGTGGTTTACATAATGCCGATAAACTCATTAGACGACATTTGGTCCGCCGTTTGCGAGGAATGTAAAAATACTATTTCGGAAGTGGCCTTCGACTGCTTTTTGAAGAATCTTAAGCCCGTTTCTCTCGACGCCGGAGTTTTTGTTCTTTCAATAAATAACGAATATATGCGGGGCGTGGTGGAGCAAAACTATACCGAGCTTTTAAATACCGCCTCAAAGGCGGTTATGGGCATTGATATAGATGTAAAAATTGTTTTTGAGGATGACGAGGAAAAAATCATCAAGGCAGAGCAGTTAAGCGAGGGGCTCACCTTTGAGGACTTTTTCACCTTTTCAAACTTTGTTGTGGGCTCTACCAACCGCTTTGCCCACGCGGCGTCCTTGGCGGTTTCCAACAACAGCAGCATAACATATAACCCCCTTGTGATATACGGGCCCTCGGGTGTGGGCAAAACCCACCTGATGCTTGCTATAAAAAATCAGATAAAGAAGAATTTCCCCTACAAAAAAATTGTTTACACCAGGGGCGAGGACTTTACAAACGAGCTTATCAAGGCGCTTCAGGACGGTAAGCTGGGTCTTGGCACGATAGAGGATTTCCGCACCAAATATCGGGGCGTAGATGTGCTTTTGATAGACGATATTCACTTTATCGCCGGAAAGGAATCGACGCAGGAGGAATTTTTCAATACCTTTAACACCCTTTACCAAAACAATAAGCAGATTGTGGTGACCTTAGACCGCCCGCCCAGGGAAATCAAAACCCTTGACGACCGTATCCGCTCCCGTTTTGAAAGCGGTCTTTTCGCGGATATTGCCCTTCCCGATTTTGAAACAAGGGTAGGTATTATCCAGAAAAAGGCGGATCAGCTTCATATAAGTATTGAAGAAAGCCTTGTTTTTTATATCGCGGAGCATATAAAGTCAAACACCCGCCAGCTTGAGGGAGTGGTTAAAAAGCTTGAGGCTTATATTTCCATTCAGGGAAAGATTCCTACCCTTGCGGTTGTGCAGAACTTTATAAGGGATATTATAAACGATACTCGGCCGGAGCCGGTTAAGATAGAAAAAATCATAGCCGAGGTTGCGAGAACCTACAATGTCTCGGAGAGCGATATTCTCTCCAACCGCCGCACCTCCGCATTGGCGCTTGCCCGTCAAGTAGCTATGTATATTGCAAGGGAGACCACCAACCTTTCCTACAAGGCTATAGGCGAGAGCTTCGGCAAGGATCACACCACCGTGCTTTACAATGTAAACCGCATTGAAAACTTTTTAAAGGACAAGCCCTACGAAAAGGAGCTTGTAGACGATATTATAAAAAATCTTACAAGCGAGGCTACCGGATTTTAAAAAAAGTTTTCCACCGATTTAACCTTAATTAAACAAAAAGTTATTAACACACCCCTTGATAACTTTATTTTATAAAAATTTGTCCCCTTTTTATCCATTTGTGTTTAAACCTCAAATTTCCTTTTATAAAGGGCAAAAGAGAGGTTTTCCACCGTTTTAACACCCCTTATTACTACTGTTAATTTAAACCCTTTTTTAGGAGGAAAAAATATGATTTTTACTGTTGAACGCCAAAAGCTGTTAGACGCGGTAACAAGGCTCCAAAGAGTTGTGGGAGCCAAAACCTCTATGCCGGTTTTGGAGGGTATACTCATTTCAGCCGAGCAGGGCAATGTGACCCTTATCGCCTATAATCTTGAAATGGGAATGAAAAAAGAGATCTACGCTAAGTGCGACGAGGCGGGAGACATTGTAATAAACGCCAAGCTCCTCTCTGATATTTTGAGAAGAATGAACGGCCAACAGGCAGAAATTTCTGCCGACAGCCGCCTTAACTGCCACATAAAGTGCGGGGAAGCCACCTTTGATATTATGGGTATGGCGGCGGAGGATTTTCCCGAGATGCCCTCTGTGGGAAGCGGTAAGAGAGTAACCGTAGAGGGAAGCGTCTTGGCGGATATGGTTAGAGGAACATTTTTCGCCACCGCCCAGAACGAGGGAGCAAAGCCTGTCCTTACCGGAATCAATGTAACTATAGAGGACGGAATTATGCAATTTGTGGCGATTGACGGATATAGATTGGCAATTCGCAAACACAAGGTTTACATTTCGGACGATTTCTTCTTTCTTATATCTGGAAAAGCAATTCTGGAGGCGGTGAAGCTAATCGATGAAGAAACCGAAAATGTAGAAATAAGCGTCGGGGAACGGCTTATAAGCTTTAATATAAACGGCTATGACTTTATATCCCGTCTTTTTGAGGGTGAGTTTGTAAACTATCAAAAGACAATTCCAACCGAGCATACCCAAAGGGTCGTAGTAAATACAAGGGAGCTTATAAACACTATTGAGCGCGTTTCGCTTTTGATAAGCGAATCATTTTCCACCCCCGTCCGCTGTTATTTTAACGAGCTTAATGTTGTTTTCACCTGCGCTACCTCGGTGGGCAGAGCTACCGAAACCTTTAACACAAGGGTTGAGGGCGCAAGCTTTGAAATAGGTCTTAACAGCCGCTATCTTTTAGAGGCATTGAAGGCGGCGGAGACCGAGCAGGTACAGATACTCTTTAACGGGCCTAACAACGGCGTGCTCATTATGCCCTTAGAGGGGGACGACTTTAAGTATATGATAATGCCTATGAGGTTGAGATAATGGAATATAAAAAAATTTCCGTAAGGGAAGCTTTTATAAGGCTTGACAGCGCTATGAAATTAGCGGGACTTGTTTCCACCGGGGGTCACGCCAAAACCGTTATCCAAAACGGAGAGGTAAAGGTAAACGGCGAGGTTTGCCTTGCAAGGGGCAAAAAGCTAAAAAGCGGAGACAAAGCGGAATTTGACGGAAACGGATTCATGATAGAATGAAAATAATAAGCTTTTCCTGCCGTGATTTTCGCAATCTTCCGAATATTGAAATTTCCTCTTTTGACGAAATGAATGTAATCTGCGGTGAAAACGCCCAAGGGAAAACAAATCTGTTGGAGGGTATATGGCTTTTTACGGGGATAAAAAGCTTTAGAGGAGCTAAGGACGCTTCCCTCTTAAGATTTGGCTGTGAAAAAGCGGAGCTTAATATTCTGTTTTCCGCCGAGGGAATAGAAAACGAAGCGAGAATAGAAATTAAGGAGCACAGAACGGCGATATTTAACGAAAACAGGCTGAAAACCCCATCTCAGATGGCGGGAAAATTTAACGCCACCGTCTTTTCCCCTAACGATTTAGGTCTTGTAAGGGACGGGCCGGCGGTGAGAAGAAGATTTTTAGATATTGCCATAGGTCAGCTTTATCCCTCTTATATTTCCGCCCTTAAAAATTATATGCGGGCGGTGACCCAGCGGAATCAAATTATCAAGGATTACAGGTATGACGGAACACTTTCGGTAATGCTTGATATTTTTGAGGACGAGATAGCCTTAAACGGCGCAAAAATAACCGAAATAAGGAAAAAATATATAGAGAGACTGGGCGAATTTTTACCAAGGGTTTACGGGGGACTATCCTCGGGCAAAGAGATACTTGAAACCTATTATATTTCGTCGGCGGGAGAGGAAGCTTTAAGGCAGGCGCTGTTAACTGCCAGAAAAACCGATATGTATACCGGCACAACCTCCATAGGGCCCCACAGGGACGATATCGAGTTTAAGATTAACGGCATTTCGGCAAGGAATTTCGGTTCCCAGGGTCAAAAACGGAGCGTTGCGCTGGCGTTAAAGCTTGCCGAGGCAGAGGTCATAAATAAGGTAAGCGGAGAATATCCCGTCTTTTTGCTTGACGATGTGATGAGCGAGCTTGACCCCGAACGGCAGAACTACATTTTAAACCACATAAAGGGAATACAGTCCTTTATAACCTGCTGTGACCCCTCAAATGTAGAAAGGCTCAAAAGCGGTAAAATATTTGAAATAAGAAACGGACGGATACTGTAATGTATATACATTTGGGTCAGAATACCGTGGTACGAAGCGAAGAGGTTGTGGGTATATTTGACCTTGAAAGCTCCACCGTATCAAAGCACACCCGCAAATTTTTAAACGGCGCGGAAAAAAGGGGCGAGGTTATAACCGTCTCCTACGAGCTGCCGAAGTCCTTTGCGGTGTGCAGAAAAAAGGGAGAAAAGCAAAGGGTGTATATCTCACAGTTAGCCTCCTCAACACTGTTTAAAAGGTCGAATTTTTTAGGTGAAAAATAACTTTCAATAATAATTAAAAGGAACTGATAAAATGAGTAAAGAAATAGCGGCTGTAACGGAAAATTATGATGAAAATTCCATACAGGTCTTAGAGGGGCTTGAAGCCGTAAGAAAGCGCCCCGGTATGTATATCGGCTCAACGGGCGAGCGGGGACTCCACCACCTTGTATATGAGATAGTGGATAACTCTATAGACGAGGCGCTGGCAGGCTACTGCGACAAGATTTTAGTTGAAATTCTTGACGACGGGGTTATAAGGGTCACCGATAACGGCAGAGGAATACCGGTAGGCATTCATCCGCAAAAGGGTATACCCACAGTAAGCGTTGTTTTCACCATTCTTCACGCGGGTGGTAAGTTCGGCGGCAGCGGCTATAAGGTTTCGGGAGGTCTTCACGGCGTGGGAGCCTCGGTTGTAAACGCCCTTTCGGAATGGCTGGAGGTTGAAATAAGCGACGGCAGCCATATCTATCTTCAAAGATACGAAAAGGGAAATATCAAAACCGACCTTAAGGTTATAGGGGATACCGATAAAACGGGAACAAAGGTCACCTTTAAGCCCGACCCCACCATCTTTACCGATACAACCCGTTATGATTTCGATATTCTTTTAAACAGACTCCGTGAGCAGGCATTCCTCAACGCGGGTATAAGGGTTGTGCTTGTGGATAAGCGCTCGGACGCGGATATTCCGGACAGAGAGGAAGACCTCTGCTTTGAGGGCGGTATTAAGTCCTATGTTGAATACCTGCTTGAAAAGAGCAAAAAGGACAGACTTAACGAGAATGTTATCTATTTAAACGGCTCCTCGGGGGACTCCACGGCGGAAATCGCCCTTCTCTGGAGCACGGGGTACGATACCAAGATAATGTCCTTTGCAAACACCATTCACACGGTGGACGGCGGTACCCACGAAAGCGCCTTCAAGACAAGTCTTGCCAGGGTTATTAATAAATATGCGCGCACCTTTAAAATTTTAAAGGATAACGATAATAACCTTAAGAGCGAGGATATTAACGAGGGACTTGTGGCGGTTGTAAGCGTAAAGCTTACCGACGCGCAGTTTGAATCCCAGACCAAGGCAAAGCTGGGAAATACCTCTATAGGCACCCTTGTAAACAATATCGTAGCCGAAAAGATGATGAATTATCTTGAAGACCACCCCACCGAGGCAAAGATAATTCTTGATAAGTCCATAGCCTCCTCAAACGCCCGCGAGGCGGCGCAAAAGGCAAGGGAATTACAGCGTAATAAATCGGGTATTGGCGGCAAAACCAGAATGCCCGAAAAGCTTACCGACTGTATTTCGGACGACCCGACTAAGACGGAACTGTTTATAGTCGAGGGAGATTCGGCGGGCGGCTCGGCAGTAGAGGGCAGAAACAGCACCTATCAGGCGATACTTCCCCTTTGGGGTAAAATGCTGAATGTCGAAAAGGCAAGGGTGGATAAGGTTTACGGCAACGATAAGCTTACCCCCGTAATCGTGGCTTTGGGCACGGGCATTGCCGAGAATTTCGATATAACCAAGCTCCGTTACGATAAGGTTGTTATTATGGCGGATGCCGATGTGGACGGCTCCCATATCAGAACCCTGCTGCTTACATTTTTCTTCCGCTATATGCCAGAGCTTATTGAGACGGGACACGTTTATTTAGCCCAGCCTCCCCTTTACAGGGTTGCAAAGGGAAAGAGATACTTTGACGCCTTTACAGACGAGGAAAAGGACAGATATGTTGCGGAATTGGGCGGCGAGCCTGATGTTCAGCGGTATAAGGGTCTTGGTGAGATGAACCCCGAACAGCTTTGGGAAACCACCCTTGACCCCGAGCACAGAACGATGCTAAAGGTCAGTATGTCGGACGCAGAGCTTGCGGACGCAACCTTCACAATGCTTATGGGCGAAGAGGTTGAACCCCGCAGAAAATTCATTGAAGAAAACGCGGTATTCGCGACAGATCTTGATATTTAAGGGAGAATAAAAAATGGCTAAACAGGAAAATGTATACTGGCCCAGCGACGAGGAGACCAAGATAGTACCGGTCGAAATCGTTGACGAGGTTAAAAACAGTATGCTCCAGTATTCAATGTCGGTGCTGGTGGGACGGGCTATCCCCGATGTTAGGGACGGCTTAAAGCCGGTTCACAGAAGAATACTTTACACAATGTATAAAAACGGACTTACTCCCGATAAGGCATACCGCAAGTGCGCGGATACTGTCGGTTCGGTGCTGGGCTCCTACCACCCCCACGGCGACGCCAGCGTTTATGACGCTATGGTGCGTATGGCGCAGGATTTTTCTTTGCGCTATCCCCTTATAGACGGTCACGGAAACTTCGGTAATATAGACGGCTACCCCGCCGCGGCATACAGATATACAGAGTCGAGAATGAACCGACTCTCCCTCCATATGCTGGACGATATTGAAAAAGAGACCGTAAATATGGTGCCCAACTACGATAACCGCTTGACCGAGCCCGAGGTACTGCCCGTTCGCTTTCCTCAGCTTTTGGTAAACGGCTCATCGGGTATCGCCGTAGGTATGGCGACCGAAATCCCGCCCCACAATTTAGGGGAGGTTATTGACGGTATGTGCTGTCTTATAGATAACCCCGACGCCGATTTGCAGGAAATCTGCCAGTATATAAAGGGCCCCGACTTCCCTACAGGCGGAACTATTATGGGCCGCTCGGGAATCAGAGCCGCCTACGCCACGGGCAGAGGTAAAATTACCCTTAGGGGCAAAGCCGAAATCGAGGAGACCAAAAACGGCAAATACCGCATTGTTATAACCGAAATTCCCTATAAGGTAAGGAAAAAGGAGCTTGTAAAAAGCATTTACGACCTTGCCGCGGATAAGAAAATTGAGGGAATTGACGATGTTGTGGACTACTCCTCAAAGCGGGACGGCGGTATAAGGATAATTGTTGACCTTAAAAAGGACGCAAACCCTCAGATTGTGCTTAATAAGCTTTACAAAAATACCGCTTTGCAGACCACCATCGGCGCAATACTGCTTGCCATAGTTAACGGCAAGCCCCAGATATTAACCCTTAAGGAAATGCTTCAAAACTGCATTGACTTCCAGTGCGAAATTATCCGCCGCCGCACCCTGTTTGATAAGCGCAAGGCGGAGGAGCGCGCCCACATTTTGGAGGGCTTAAAGGTAGCGCTTGACTTTATTGACGAGGTTATTAAAATTATCCGCGCCAGCAAGACTATACCTGAAAGCAAAGCGGCTTTGACCGAGCGTTTCGGGCTTGACGATATTCAA
>JAXJVI010000248.1:0-3200 GCA_036308615.1 Acutalibacteraceae bacterium
ATTCTAAGGTTTTCAAAGGTAAAGGAGTCGCCCTCGTTCACTTCGCCGTCAAGCATGGTAATGGTCCAGCCGCCGACCGTGGCGCTATCGGTTTCAAAGTCCTCGTCCTCGTCGATATCAATATCAAACTCATCGAAGAAATCGTAAATACGCATATCTCCGTCCGCTTCAAAGTGGGTGTCGTCTATGCAGACAAACTCGCGTTCGATTTTGTCGGACTCGTCCCAAATCTCGCCGACTAACTGCTCTAAAACATCCTCCATAGTAAGGATTCCCATTGTGCCGCCGTATTCGTCGAGAACAACCACCATATGGGACTTTGTTTCCTTCATTTTTTCCAGCACATCGGGAAGGGGCATTGTTTTGTGAACATAGGTCACGGGTAAAAGCAGACTTCTTATGTTGACCCGCTCGCCCTTAACAAATTCCTTGTAAAAATGATTTAGGTGAAGAATACCTATTATATTGTCGGGTGTGTCCTCATAAACGGGCATACGAGAATATATTGAATCCTCTATTTTTCGGATATTTGTTTCGTAGGGGTCGCGAATGTCAAGCGCGTCCATATCAACGCGGGGGGTTATCACCTCGTAGGCAAGCACCGTGTCAAAGTCAAGGGCGTTTTGTAATAGGTCGCACTGTTCCTCGTCAAGCACGCCCTCGTCCTCCACAATATCGATAATGTTTTCAAAATCGTCCTCGGAAACGGCGTCAGGGTCGGCAACACTTGATTTCCAGAGCTTCGAGAGCAGACCTATTAATCCCGTCATAATCAATGTAACGGGCTTTAGAATTAGAGACAGCACATATATCGGAATTGCGACAGCGGCGCAAAATTGCTCGGCAAACTGCTTGGCGAGTACCTTCGGTATAATCTCGCCGAAAATAAGCACCAAGAGTGTCATAACAAAGGTTGCGACCCAAGCGTAGCCCTCGCCCAGTAAATCCATTACAATAAGGGTTGCAATAGAGGAGGCGGCGATATTTGCAAGGTTGTTGCCTATAAGCACCGCGCCCAGCATATTTTCATAGTCGTCAACTATTTTTGAAGCGATAGAGAGGGAAAGATTGTCCTTTTGCTGACGCTTTGATTTAAGCCGCGCGGGATTGGCGCTTGCAAAGGCGATTTCCGTGCCCGAAAAGAATGCCGATACAAGGATTAACAGGACGATACCCAAATATCTTAGTGACTCATTCATTTTCGTCACCCCCTGCGTCGTCCTCGTCGTATATCTCGCCGACCAACTCCTCCAAAATATCCTCGACCGTAATTATTCCGAGAACCGACCCGTCCGCGTCCTTAACAATAGCGAGGTTGCGGCGGTGGTTGCTCATTTCGGTCAAAAGCTCATCAATCGGAGTATCGGCGGAAACAAAGTAGGGGTAATCCATAACGCCGGCTAATATTACATTGGATTTGAGTTTTGTGTATGCCTTTAAGAATTTTCTTATCTGCAAAATACCCTTGATATTACCCGAGCGGTCAACAACGGGTATTCTTGAATGCACCGAGTTTTCCACAATTTCAAGTATCTGCGGGGTTTTAAGGCTGGTGCGGATGGTGAGCACCTGCTCCCACGGCACCATAACCTCTCTGGCCGAAGAGCTTGAAAACTTCATCGCGGATTTTACAAGACGGCCTGTGTCCTCGTCAAAGCCGTCCTCCTCGGATATGTTCTCCACAATGTCCTGAAGCTCGTCTTCGGTCATTGTGACCTGGCTTTCGGCGTGCTTTTTAAAGGGCCTTGAAACAGCGGCTGACAGTGCGGTGAAAAGCACGGACAGCGGCTTTAAAAGCTTCATTAAACAGATAAGCGGCAGGGAGGAAACCTCCGCAAACCGTTCGTTGCAGGAGCGCGCAAAGCATTTTGGGAGCATTTCCCCGAACATAAAAAGTACAACGGTGGTGACAATCGCCGAAACCGAAACGGCGGCGGCACCCCAAATCTCAGCGGCGATCACCGCGGAAAGGGTAGCACAGCCGATATTGACTATATTGTTGCCGATAAGCAGTACCGACAGAGCCTCGTCAAAATTATCGAGAATGTAAAGCACCCGTTTCGCGCCCTTGTTATCCTTTGAGGCGCGGCTCATCATATGAATCCTGTTTACCGAAGCCAGAGAAATCTCCGTCCCCGAAAAATACGCGCTGGCAATAATCAGAAGTGCAAAGAATATAATACTCCCCGCAGGACTGTCGTCCACAAAACCATCTCCTATAAACTGAATTTTCCTTTATATTACATTATAAAATGTATTTTGTCAATTAATTTTAAGCAATTTTTGCCGCCGCCTGTAATCGGGCATATATTTTTCGATAAGCGCGTAAAAGGCAGGACTGTGATTATGGTGCTTGATGTGGGCTAATTCGTGCACTACAACATATTCCACCGCCTCTGTGGGATATGCCATAAGCCGCCACGAAAAGCAAAGAGCGTTTTTGCCGCTGCAGGAGCCGAACCGCTTTTCGGCGGAGGTGATTTTAACCGATGCGGGTCGAAGTTCCATTATTTTTGAATACCGTTCCACAAGCGGCGGTATAACCTCACGCGCGGCGCGGCGCAGGCTTTCTTCATTATCGTCAATTTCTCGGCTTTTCTCGGCTCTTTTTTCGGCTTCGGGCAGTTTTTTATCAATCCAGCCTCGGTATTTGTTTACAAATTCCGCTATTTCTCTGTCGCTCATTCTTTTCGGCGCACGGATAATAATCTCGCACCTCGGGGTGATTTCAAGCCCCACGGTTCTTCTGTTTGAACGCTTTACAATGTAGTTCACAGAATAGTGTCCTTTCTTTGAAATCGTTTAACGAATAATATGATAAAAGCAAATATTATGAGCATTATACTGATTATCTGTGATGTGGATAGGCCGAAAAGAAAGCCTCGGTAAAAATCTCCGCGGAAAAATTCAAGCGTAAATCTTATGATGCCGTAAGAAATAAAATACAAAGCTATAAGATTACCTTTAAATTTTTTATTCTTGAACAAATAATAAAATACAGCAAATAAAACAAGGTTAAAAAATGCTTCTATAAGCTGAACGGGTAAACGCGGAACACCGTTTGAAATTTCCACTACAGAATGAGTGTAGGTTATACCGTGGCTCCATTCAACGCCGAAACAGCACCCCGAAAGAAAGCATCCTATTCTGCCGAAAAAATGGAAAAGCGGAATCGCAGACGCCGCAATATCACAGCACAA
>JAXJVI010000249.1:0-3025 GCA_036308615.1 Acutalibacteraceae bacterium
GCTGTTGGTATAAACACCTGGAAGAAAATTCTCGGTGTATAAAATAATTTTAGGAGGAATACATATGAAAATTTCAGCAAACGCAAAAAAATGGCTTAAGGCGGCGGGCACCCGTGCGGTCAAAACCGTGGCACAGACCGCTGTAGCAACCATAGGCACATCGGCAATACTGTCGGCAGTGGATTGGAAGGTCGTAATCTCCGCCTCGCTACTTGCAGGCCTTCTCTCGGTGCTGACGAGTATTGCCGGTCTGCCGGAGGTTAAGGAATAGACCAAAGAACTGAAAATACAAACCCCGATTTGTCCGCCTAAAGGCAAGCAAGCTCGGCTTAAGCTTTTTATGCTTTTGCCGAGCTTATTTTTTCGGATACGGTATTTTTTATAGCCGCATTTTTTAATTACAAAAGATAAATTTCTTACAAGTAAAGCAAAAGTCCGCTGTTTAAGCGGACTGAAAGCGGCTTGGTGAAGACAAGTGGACTTGAACCACCGACCCCCTGCATGTCAAGCAGGTACTCTAACCAACTGAGCTATGCCTTCATATGATTCTAAATAAAATTTTCAATGCGAGAGTGAAAGCTTAATAGAAGAAGTGTTTAAATTACGCGTCTGCGTACCGATGACTCGGTTGGTGCGGGTGACAGGACTTGAACCTGCACGCTAAAGCGCCAGCTCCTAAGGCTGGTGCGTCTGCCAATTCCGCCACACCCGCATAATATAGTTTCCGAGGGCAGCCGCATGCGTGACTCTTGCGGTACCCGAAATTTTTTTGCACCTTGGAGCGGTGCAAAATTTCGACCGCGGCGCCTTTTGCGCACTCGCTGTATCCTCCGCAGGAGGCGCTCGGCGCAAAACTGCCAATTCCGCCACACCCGCACATTAAAGTAATAAGTAATAGTGAATAAGTATTACTTATTGCGACAAATGATATTTTACTTTAATTCATTAAAAAAGTCAAGGAATTATTGAATAAATTTAAAAAAAGTGGTATAATTTATTAACATTAACCCGCCGCTTTCCGTAATATGGTATTGCGGAAGGCGGGTGTAGCTATGAGAAGACGAAGACACGGCGAAAATGCTTTTCTAATCAAAATAACCGCGGTTTTGCTTGCGGCTTCGGTGCTTATCACCGTTTGCTTTTATAAAATGCGGCCTGTAATTCTGCGGTATGCCGAAAGCGCGGCGGAAACGCTGCTTTTGGACGCCTCAAATAAGGCGATTTTGGATATTTTAAACGAGCAGGGCGTGTCATATAACGATATTGTCACCCTTTCAAGGGAGGAATCGGGCAGGGTGACGAGCCTTGAAACCGATATTGTAAAAATCAACTCGCTGAAAAGTCTAATTTCAAACCGCCTGTCGGGGATTATTGCAGACAAGGAATATTATGATCTAAACATACCCTTGGGTACATTTTTTTCCAGTGTATATACAAGCGGCTACGGGCCTAAAATTCATTTTAAAATGCAGCTTACCGCCACGGCGAGGGTTAATTTTTCCCACGAATTTAAGTCGGCGGGTATAAATCAGGTGCTTCATATTGTAATGGTGGATATGGATATAAGCGGCAGTCTTGTTATAACCGGGTACAGCGGCGGAATATCGGTGAAGAATCAAGCTATGGCGGCGCAGACAATTATTGTCGGCACTACGCCCGAAGCCTTCACAAATGTAATAGAAAGCGAGCAGGACAATACCGCGGGACTTATTAATGATTACGGCGCGACACATTAAACTGCGCGGAACGGAGTAAATTATGGATATTAAAGCGGCAGAAGAGAGAATTAAGTATTTAAGCGATACCCTTAAATACCATAACAAAAAGTACTATATCGAGGACTCCCCGGAGATTGAGGACTTCGAGTATGACGCGATGCGTCGGGAGCTTGAAAAGCTTGAGGAGGAATATCCCGAATTTCGTAGGGAGGATTCCCCCACCCAGATGGTGGGCGGTGCGGCACTTAAGCTTTTTTCACCTGTTGAACATTCTGTTAAAATGGAGAGCCTGCAGGATGTTTTCAACTTTGATGAATTAAGAAGCTTTGCCGAAAAAATCGATACTGCCCGCACAGCGTTTTCGGTGGAGCCTAAAATCGACGGTCTTTCGGTTTCCCTTGAATATAGGGACGGTCTGTTTTTCCGCGGCTCTACCAGAGGAGACGGCGTTACGGGCGAGGATGTTACCGCAAACCTTTTAAAAATTAAAAGCATACCCAAGGCGATAGGCTTTGAGGGGGAGCTTGAGGTGCGGGGCGAGGTCTATATGCCGCGTGACAGCTTTGAAAGGCTTACCGAGCGTCAGGAGCTAATGGGGGAGACTCCCTTTAAAAATCCCCGAAACGCGGCGGCAGGCTCCTTAAGGCAGAAAAATTCAGAAATTACGGCTGAACGCGGGCTGGATATTTTCATTTTCAATATTCAGCGAATTGACGGCAAGGAATTTTCCTCCCACATTGAAACGCTGGACTTTTTAAAAAGCTTAGGCTTTCACACCCTGCCTACCTATAAAAGGTGTGGGGACATTGAGGACGCGGTCGCCGAAATCGAGCGCATAGGGCTGTCTCGCGGCGGTCTTGCATATGATATTGACGGAGCGGTTGTTAAGGTTGATAATCTCGATTACAGAGAAGAGCTTGGCAGTACCTCTAAATATCCGAAATGGGCGGTTGCCTTTAAATTCCCGCCCGAGGAAAAGGAAACGGTGCTTAAAGCTATAGAAATCGGCGTGGGCAGAACGGGCGCACTTACCCCTACCGCGATTTTTGACCCGATACAGCTTGCGGGGACAACAGTCAGCCGCGCCACCTTACACAACGAGGATTTCATCACCTCAAAGGGAATTTGTATAGGTGATACGATAGTTGTCCGCAAGGCGGGGGATATTATCCCCGAGGTGCTGTCGGTAGCGAAGCACGCCGAGGGAGCGGCGCCTTACGAAATGCCGAATATTTGCCCCTCCTGCGGCTCGCCTGTGTGGCGGGAGGAGGGGGAGGCGGTAATCCGCTGTACCAACGCGGACTGCC
>JAXJVI010000250.1:0-9020 GCA_036308615.1 Acutalibacteraceae bacterium
CGGTTCAGCTACGGTCGAGAACATTTACGGTTCAGCTACGGTCGAGAACATTTGCGGTTCAGCTACGGTCGAGAACATTTGCGATTCAGCTACGGTCGAGAACGCCAAAGGATTTGCCGTTATCAGCAGTTCAAGATTTACAAACTGGAAAAACAAAAGCGGATTAATTCTCGCTGAAAACGCTACATTCAGGGATCGCTTAACAAAAACAATATATCAGTCGGGCGATTGGAAGCTTTGCAAATACGAAGGAGAGACAAAGTAAATGAACAGTTGTATTTATATTGACGGCTTCGCCCTGTGGGCGGTGGTTATTATGTTCGCGGTTTTGTTCGCGGGTTTTATTTGCTTTGGGAACTTTTGGTTGGCCGAGGCACGGGAAAATGACAGGCTAAGGCGAGAGAACGAAAGGCTGAGACAGAGCATTGAGGAAGTAACGGATAACTCATTCAAGTCGGGATTTGAAACCGGGTTAGTATTAGGAGGTAACGGAAATGTTTAGATGTAATTCTTGCGGAGCAGAGTTCGACCACAGTTTGACCGTAACCGAGAGCCGTCCTTTAGGCGAGGAAAGCTATCAGGTGTGTCCTTGCTGTAAAGGAGATTATGGATTTACCGAAATCACAGATGAGGCTACCGAGGAGGACGAATAGATATGCAGTATTACGAATGCCCGAACTGCGGCGCAAGCCTTGACCCCGGAGAGATTTGTGACTGTGCAGAAAAGCAAGAAGACGACGGAGGGGACGGCAATGGATAAAATGTCGGTATATCAACAGCTGACAACCTCACCCGCGGATTTATTCGGCGTACTTAAGCAGGAAATCGGCGTTAAAACAAACTGTTTTCCCTTCGCGGTAAAGGCTATAGACGCGCTTAAAACTCTCGGGAATTTGACCGAGAGGGAAGCCCTTAACGCCGCAAATACCTTTTTAGATAACTTACAGACCCTTAATCAGGGCGGGATAATCGCCGAGGATTACGACAAGATAGACTTTGTTAAGCGCGGTAAAACCATAACCATATCTGCAAGGGTGGAGGCTTTCTTAAGGGCGGCGGCTCGTAAGGGCTACCGTATAACCGAGAGCATTGTCGCTGTACCCGAGGAGGACGGAAACACCACATATTTTAAGGAGCAGTTTTATAACGGCGAAATAGTCTATGTTTTGGAGGACAGGCGTTTCCAGGGCGACCGCAGAATAACTCCCGAAAGAATTGTATCGGGGTATTTCAGGAAATTTATATGCCGTCTTGAAGTACGGGAGGTTAAGAGCGGTAAGCGGGTCACAATGACTGAATGCGAAATGTCAAATGACGAGATATTAAGCGTTTCTAAGACGAGCGAGCAGGGCATATTTAAAACCCGCTGGGAGGAATATACCAATGAATCCGGCTACAAGAAAAAGCGCAAGGTTGTGTCAGACGAGCTTAACAAAGGTTCTTTTTGGTATCTTTGGACGGGCGAAATGGTTAAAAAGACAATAATCCGCAGGGCGTTAAAGCGTGTGCGCGAGGTGCTGCCCGAGCTTAAGGATACAATTTATGCCTTTGAAAACGAACCCCAAGAGCAGGAAACTGTAGCGGAGCTTCCCGCGGATAATACCGTAAACATTGAAATACCTATGGATACGGTAAATGTAGACCTTGATAATTTAACCTCCGAGCAAAAAGCCGATGTTAAGGAAATGCTTGGATTATTTATGGCGAATCCAAAGCTTGCGGAGGATAAGGCGAACGAGATTAAGGCGCAGCTTGACGGCGGCAAGGATCTGCAGAGCGTTATTAACAGCGATTATGCGAGTATCGTTAATATTAAGCGGAGCAAAAAGCTGTACCCGATAATATCTCGGTATTTTGGCGGTGAGCAGGAGGGCGAAAATGAACAGGACAAGGCTTAAACAGGGAACCCTTGATTGGGAAAAGGCGCGTCAGGTGCGTATCGGCGGCAGTGAGGTATTCGATATTGTTCGTTATTACGCTACGGATACCGAATTGCAGAACTGCGGAATTAACGCCGAAAAAATAAGGGCTGAAAAGCCGTACACTACCGCGTGGGCGCTTTACCACAAGCTTATAAATGACGGTATTTACGAAAAGGCACAGCTCCCTCCCGAGCTTGCAGAGTACGGACATGCTGTCGAGCCTTACGGGCTTGAGATATTACAGCGGGGTCGGCAGTTGAAGCTAAAGCCCGGTGAGGTTTATGCTTCGGACAGGCTTATAGCAAGCCTTGATATAAGCGGTATAAGTGAGGATATAGATGTCCGTCCCTATGATTACGGCACAGGACAAGTACCTAAAGGAAAGCGGTTTGTTTGCGAGCAAAAGTCTATGAAGCCTAATGTAGTTAAAAACGGTCTTCCGTTTAAATATATCATTCAGGCGCAGTATCAGATAGCTATGACAGGCGCAGAGTTTTACATTTTACAAATAATGGTGCTTAAAGACGATACGGATTTCGAGCGCGGTAAAATCGTTCAGATGAGCAGAAAAAAACGCACGGAGTATCTTAAGGACAAAATAACGGTCACGCACCTTTATTTTCACAACAACGAGCATTTGGCAATGCTTATAAAAACCTGCATAGAGAGATTTTTCGCCGATGTTGACAGCCGTAAAGAGCCTACTCCCTTTATTAAAAACGATACTCAGAAAAATATCATTGAAAGCCTTAGAATTAACAGCCTTTACAATAAGGATTTGATATTTGAGCTTGATTTATCCGAGTATGGGGCGGCTAAGAAGGCGGATGATGAGGCGGAGGATAGGCGAAAAGGCCTTATTCAAAGAGTGGTCGAGACGGCTAAGGAGCATAATGTAAGCCGTTTTAAGTCCCCTGACGGTTCTACGGCGAGCTTTTCGGCAAGCGGAGCGTTTCTCTATAAGGAGGCGGAGGTATGAGCAAATTCACATTAAGACCTTATCAGGAAAACGCCGTAAACAATGCGGTTGAAATGCTCCGAGAACGGGGTAATTCCCTTATTGTTGCGGGTACCGGCGCAGGAAAAACAATAATGATGGCGGCGGTCATCGGGAAGTTTTTCGCCGGCTTTTATACCGAGCATAAGCGCAAGCCGCACATATTGGTTTTGGTACACAGAACCGAGATACACGAGCAAAATCACAGCAAATTTTCTAAAGTATGCCCCGAGCTTGCTACGAGCGAGATAACCGCGTCGAGGAAAAGTCTTCACGGCTATGTCCACTTCGGAATGGTGCAGACGGTTGTAAATCTACTTGACGATTTAGGGCAGGCGGAGAGTTATTTTGACCTTATTGTAATTGACGAGGCGCACCACGCAAAAGCCTCAACCTATGAAAGCATAATCGAGTGGAATAAAAAAGGAAAGCCGGGCGCCGCCCTTTTAGGGGTTACGGCAACGCCTAACAGGGGCGACAAACTGCCGCTTATTCATCTTTTTGATAACTACAATCAAATAACCTCACGGTTTTTAATTGACAGCCATTATCTTGTAAGACCCCGCTTTGTGGATATGTCCCCGACCTTCGAGACCGAGAAAGGGGCGGAAAAGGGGCACTTATCAAAAAACTGTAAGGATGATATTGAGGGCAGGGCGCTTATATCAAAGCTGTGCCGAGATTTTCTTAACGCAAAGGAGGAGGGGCAGTCGGTAATATTTGCTCCGTCCCACGAGTTCTGTATCGCGATTTATGAGGAGCTTAAATCCCTCGGGCGAAAGCCCGCTTATCTTGCCTTGGGGCTTGACGAGGTAACCCGAAAGCAAGAGCTTGACCGCTTCGAAAAGGGCGAGAGCGAGGAGCTTATAAATGTGGATATATGCACTGAGGGTTATGATTATCCCGCGCTTCGCAACATTGCCGATTTTGACACTAACGGAACGCAGGGGCAATGGATACAAAAAGTTGGGCGTGTGCTTAGGACAGCTCCGGGCAAAACGAGCTGTACCGTTATTGATTTCGGTGGGAACATAGATTTATACCCTGACGGCGTAGAGACCGATGTAAACCTTGAGGGCGTTGTAAAGAAGCCTAAAGGTCATAAGCTTACCGAGGAGGATTTATTCCGAAAGAAGAAAAGTGAAGAAAAGCTTACGGCAGATTATACCGAGGCAGACAGTAAGCAGTACACGCCGTATCAGCCGCCCATTGGCTTTGAAACGGTGCTTGACAAGGATTTAGGGATAATTTTCGCCGCCTGCGGCAGTAAAAGAGATTGCATAATAGTACCCTACGGCGATAAATATTTCGCCTTTATGGGTAATAAGGAGCGTATAACCGAGAGCGTAACGGGAGATTTCAGCGAGTGCGCCGACTGCGGCATTAAATGGCTTGGAGATATTCCTCCGCAGACGGTCGAGCCTATAAGTAAGTTGCAGATACAGCTTTTAGCGCCTGAATATGCGACCACGGCTATGAGCCGATACGGGGCCAACTGCTGTATATGTTGGAAGAGCTGGAAAAACGATATAATTAAGCGTTTGGGTGATTAATATGGGCGAGACAATAACCTTTAAGCCTAAGCAATTCAATTATTCGGTTCTTCCTCGTCTGCTTGACGCCGTAAAGGTGCTTGATGAAAACAAGGAATATATTATAAAGCTTGATAAGGTCCGCAAAAAGCGAAGTCTTAACGCAAACAGCTATTATTGGCGGCTTTTA
This sequence comes from Acutalibacteraceae bacterium, assembly GCA_036308615.1. Classification (GTDB taxonomy): domain Bacteria; phylum Bacillota; class Clostridia; order Oscillospirales; family Acutalibacteraceae; genus UBA737. The sequence goes on from JAXJVI010000250.1 coordinate 4,642, forward strand.
GGTGAAATGGCAAAACAAAACCGTATATCAACGAATTATCAGCATAATTTGCTTTTAAGGCGATACGGTCAAATGGAAAAAGTGGGCGGTAATATCGTAACGGTTGACATACCCGAGGACGATGAAAACGAGGCTATCGCCAACGAGAGTGAAACCATACATTTAAAGCCTACATCACAGACGCGGACGGCTAAAAATGGAGCACTTTACCGAACGTATATATTACTTCGCGGTTCGCATACATACAGCACCGAGGAAATGAGCCGCTTAATCGATGGAACGGTAAGCGAAGCCAAAGAAATGGATATTGATGTTATGAGCGACAGCGAAAGAGCGCTTTTATTGGAGGAATGGGGAAATGACGGGTAAGAGTAAATTAAGTAAAGCCTGTGCCATTTCTCCCGCGGTACGGCGAACGGTGCTTGAGAGGGACGGCGGCAGAAGTATTTTAAGCGGTTCTAACGAAAACATACAGATAGCGCATTATATATCCCGTGCGAGGTTAGGGCTTGGAATACCCGAAAATCTTGTCTGTCTGACCGAGCGGGAGCATTACGAATACGATAACGGCAAATACCATAGGGAAATTAAAAAGGCGATTGAGGGCTATTTACGGCAATGTTATCCCGATTGGGACAATACACAATTAACATATACGAAATGGGGAAAATAATGTGTTCAACTTAGTTGTTTTAACGGGGCGGCTCACCGCCGACCCCGAGCTTAAAACCACTCAAAGCGGTGTGTCGGTCACTTCCTTTTCAATAGCGGTGCAAAGGCGCTGTAAATCAGGCGAAGAAGCGCAGACCGATTTTATAAACATTGTCGCTTGGAGACAGAATGCGGAGTTCGTTGCCAAATATTTTAAAAAGGGCAATATGATCGGTATCGAGGGTTCTATTCAGACCCGCAAATACACCGATAAGAACGGCAATAACAGAACTGCGTTCGAGGTTGTTGTTAATAATATTCAGTTTGCTGAATCAAAGACGGCGACATCACAGGAAAATACCAATTCGGAAGATTTGGGCGATGTTTCCGATGATGACTTGACATTTTAGAGGAGGAATATAATTGGCGCGTCCTATTAAGGATGGGTTCGATTACTTTCCGAAAGATACAGGCTTTTACAGCGACGATAAGGTAAGACTTTTAAGAGCCGAGTTCGGCGCAAAGGGTATGTATACCTTAGATTATATTTTGTGCGAGATATACGGAAAAAACGGATACTTTATTAAATGGGACAATAACACGCGCTTCCTTGTGTCGGACGGTGCGGGCTGTGGGTGTTCTCCCGAGTACATAAGCGAGTTCATTCTTGGGTGCCTTCGGTGTTCTTTCTTTGACGAAAGGGTGCTTAACGCGTTCGGAGTGCTAACCTCAGCGGGTATCCAGCGGCGGTATATCAGAATGTTTAACAGCCGTGACGAAATACCGATTATTAAAGAATACTGGTTGCTTGATGTGAACGATAAAAAAGATGTTCCGCCCGGTATTCTTAATAAGCTTGCCTTTAAAAAGGTTTTCGGTACAGGAAACCCCGATAAAACTACCGAAAACCCCTTTAAAAGTACAGGAAACGCACAAAGTAAAGTAAAAGATACTATCGTATCTCAAAGAGAGAGTAACGCGCGTGCGCGCGAGAACCCGCACCCCACACTCAACGAAGTAAAAGCTTTTTTCTCTGCTGAGGGCTTATCCTCTAATCCCGATATATTCTTTAATCACTACAAGGCTTTAGGTTGGAGAAATATATCCGACTGGAAAGCCAAAGCGCGGGAATGGAGCTTGAAAGAAAAGAAACCCGAAAAGGCAGATTACGGCGCTTATGATTTGGATCTGTATGAAAAAATGCTTGACAGGAAGGATTGAAATAATGAATTACAGCAAATACAACGCTAAAAAAGTAACGGTTGACGGAATAACCTTTGACAGCCGAAAGGAAGCTAATCGCTTCTGTGAGCTTAAATGGCTTGAGCGTGCGGGAAAGATTAAAAATTTACAGCGGCAGGTAAAGTTTGAGCTTACACCCGCGTTTAAGGACCATACAGGCAAAGTCTTTGAAAAATCAAGCAGCTATACAGCCGATTTTGTCTATGACGAGGTTTTACCTATGGGTCAAACCCGGCAGATAGTTGAGGATGTCAAAGGCTATCGTACAAAGGAATACATACTAAAACGCAAAATGATGATGGCACGCTACGGCATAAGGATAAGGGAGGTTTAGCCGTGACCGAATGGGCTAAAGGTAAGGCATACAAAGCAGCAGGCGGGTGTAACGAGGATTGTTTTAACTGTCCTTTCCCTGATTGCTACAAGGCGGCGAGGTCGCTTAAATTAGACGAGGCGGCAAAAGAGGCTTTAAGGGTTGTAGGAGACACTTCCCAAAGCCGTATATACACCCTTGAACTCGGCGGCGTAGGTCGGAATATGCCGAATATATCGAAAAAGTATTATTTGTGAGGTTTTGATAATGAACGTAAAAATAAAAGAATTAAGCAAAGATTTAATTAAATCCGCTAATAATAACAGCTTTGGAGGAAAGCGAGGAGACATAGAGGAACACGAATACAAAGTTTATTGTGACCGTGTTTTGTCTTGGGGGTTATCGGAAAGAAAAACGCAAAAGATAATTGACAAAGTTTATGATTATTTTTCAAAGGCGATTTCTCTCGGAGCTCAACACGTTTCGATTGCGGTAGCGGGAGCGTCGAATTACAATGCGAAAAAACTCGATAAAAGCGATAAGATACTTTCCAACTCTGCCGATTTTATTGACTGGTTCAATGAAATAGAAGAGCAAGCTACAAGGATAAAGCCAAGCAAAATAAAATGGCTTATTAAAAATATAATTTGGGGAGTGTCGGGGGAATATTCCGTAAACAAAGAGTGGAAAGAACTTGCTGGCAGAAGTCGTAAAGATTTTGAAATTCTATACGATGAATTAAGCAAAAAATATGAATTTAAAAAAACTTCTATCCCATATAAAATCCATAATAATTTGATTGAAGTTGAAGTAATTACACAAGCTCCGATTTACGCTGATGATGATTTTTGCGTTTATAAAGAGCAAGGGAAAATCTGTATTGATTTCAGAATGAAACCGCAAAGACAGCTAATTGTTGCGTTAAAGTCAAGACATTTTGTATGGGTGTCAAGTCAAGAGCTTTGGAAAGCTACGGCAACAGATGAACTAATAGAATGGGCTAAAACCATTTCGCAAAAATATGAAAAATTTATTTGATTTGAGGGATTTAGTTATGATTGATGTTATCCTTGGTTTGGTAATCGGCGCAGTTTTAGGCTTCGGATTATGCGCGGTTTTGAGCGCTAATGGGAGGGATTGATATGGAATACATAGAGCGAGAAACGGCATTAAAAATAATTGACAATTATTCGAAAACAGTTAGTGAAGACGGAAAAGTAATAGTTAAAGCCGTAAGGGATATTGTTGATACTATCTGCCCCGCCGCCGATGTGGTGGAGGTTGTAAGGTGTAAGGATTGTGTGTATTGCTGTATATCAACAGACCCCAAAACAAATATTTCAATTCAAAAGTGCGGGTATGTAGGATTTAATCCCGTACAGTCCTCACAAGTATCGGATGATTTTTATTGTGGTTACGGTGAAAGAAAGGACGGAGAATAATGGAAATTAAAATTCGTGAAGTCAATAGAGAGTGGGCGGTTGATATAGAAACGCCAGACCAAATACAAAGTATTTACTTTAAGTCAAGACAGAATGCTTTAAGCTTTGTAAAGTATTTAGAGCTTGCTGATAATGTTATCGAATTAGACAAAAAGGAATTACAAGCGCCAATGACTAACTACGACCGCATAAAGGCTATGAACATCGATGAAATGGCAGACGCATTATTTGCATTTAAAGAAGAATGTAATAAGGATTGTCCTATAGGTAAAAATAGAAAGTATTGTTATATGTTGTGTGATAGTGCGAGTGCTATAAAGGAATGGCTTGAAAGCGAGGTTTCGGAATGACACCTGAACAATTACTTAAGCTATTAAATTACATAATGGAAAATAATTCTTGGAATAAACTTGGTGAAGTGGTTGGTAACAATAGAAATGCTATTAAATACATTGATTTTACTTTAGATAGTAGAGATGGAAGGGTATTTAGCATAAGATTTCGTCAAGGTGGATGTGATAAACGATTTACTATTAACTGTAAATCGGATATAGAACATATTTATGAATGGTTAGATAGACCGTTGCGTTAAAAGGAGTGATACCGAATGAAAGAACGAGATAATTATATGCTCTGTTGCGATTGTGGACTTGCCGTAAAGAAGTCGAAAATGTTTATTAAAAAATATCACAATACGGCTGTTTGCTTATGTAGAAAATGTGCTGTGAAAC
>JAXJVI010000251.1:0-4955 GCA_036308615.1 Acutalibacteraceae bacterium
CAACGGGATATTTCGGAAATTGCAAACGAAAACCGTTCAAACCTGTCTAACAAAACTCTTCCCTCCCCTTTTAATCCTAAAAGTTGAAATTACAACTTCCTTATTATAACAAAGCCAAATTGAAATGTCAACTTTTTATTATTTTGGATTTCCCGTTTTTGGTGGGTAGGTTTTGATAATCGGGACTTTATTTTTTCTTAACATTAATCAATGAGGTCTTTTTCCCTTTTTAATTTCTCCTGTGCTAATCTATACATGTAAGGAGGGATTAAATATGCCAGCCGTATTTAAAACTATACATGAGCTTGATAAGCGCATAGAAGCACACGCGGAGCATTTTTCGTTTAAGCATCCGTATATATCCTTTTTCGCCTTATTTATCGGTGCGCCGATTTGTGTTCTCGCCGCCGTGTTTTTCCTCACGGTGATTTTCACCGTTCCTATCGCTTTGGCTTTCGGATGGCTTTAAGCGTCTTAATATAGTTTTAATACGCTGTAAATTCTGCTTATCCCAATTTAATCTTTATGCTGTTAAAATATCTGACAAGGAGGTAAGACTATGAATGTTATAATCGGATTTATCGGTCTTTGTGCTGCGGCACTGCTAATCTACTATGTTTACATACTTATGAAGGTGGATGAATAAAAATGAGTTCAATAATACAATACATACCGACAATTTATCAAACCGATAAAAATATTTTTGAATCCAGCGCCGCTTCTTTAAGCGAATAAAAGGGTATTCCCGTTTCAAGGTATTTTTTCATATTTAAAAGACAGGTTGCTATTGCAATTTCCTCGTCGGAAAGGCGGGCACCTTTAAAGGGATTTTCATAAACAACCTTGCCCTCGGCGGTTATATTCACAAGAGTGAAGCCGTCGAGGCTTTCGTTTGCCCCGTAGGAATTTCTTCTGAGTCTAAAGGAATGAGGAAAACCGTTTTTTAAATAGGTACATTCATTGTTAAGGATTTCCCCGTTTGTTCCTCTTATTAAGATACGCGAACGGCGTATATCGGAAAAATACTGCTCATAGTTAAAATCGTAAATGGCGGTTTTTTCCTTAAACCTTAAAACAACAAATTTTTCTTCTGCGGTGACGGTTTCGGGTTCGCTCAAAAGTCCCCTGCGGGAATTGTACCTGTTTACCGTATCGGATTGGGTAAAGGAAAAACCTTTTGGCATTTCGTCCCCTGTGTTTAGGAAAAATCTAATAAGGCTTGCGGCGTGATAATCGTGACAGCAGGAAAGCTGAACCTGTGTTATCTCGCCTAAAATACCGCTGTCTATAACGCTTTTAATGGCGGCGTTTCTCGGCATAAAGTGGAACTGCTCGGCGACCTGAACCCGCCAATCGGGCTTTATCTCACATAAAAAATCATCAATTTCCTTATTTGAAGTACCGATAGGCGTTTCGGTAAGCAGGGGTATATTTTTGTCTGCAAGCCCCCTTACGGTATCGCATATGCCCGCCTTATTAACGCAGGACACAATAAAATCATAATCGGTTTCGAGTAACTTTTCGAGGGTATCGAATATCGGAACATTGTACTTTTTTGAAAACTCCGCTTGCTTTTGCTTATTGCGGATATATATTCCGCTTACCTTAAAGGTGTCGGGCATTAAAGCCGCTATCCTCAAATAAAATTCGCTGCGCCAGCCCGCGCCCACTATTCCGTATTTAATCATAACATATCTACCCCTCACTTAAGATAACGATTTACAATGGAGATGAGCTCCGATTTGTCGGAGAGCTTGCATTTTTCGAGTATTCTTTTAATGCGGTATTTTACTCCGCTGTCGGTTAAAAAGCAGGCGGCGGCGATTTCGGTCACGGATTTTCCGCCGCATAAATAGGCTATTACGGTTTTGTCGGTAGCGGAGTCGATTTCCAAAATTCTTTCGGCACAAATCATTTCGTTTAATTCCTTATCTGAGTAAATGCGGTCGGTATTTTGGTGGCTTTTAAGGCTGATGGGCAAAGAGTTAAGATTTTTGCTCTGTGCGGTGTTCCAGCTTACATTTAAAGTCATTTGCGAAATATAAGGGTGTGCTTTTAGCTTTTCGTAAATAAAAACCGCCGCTTTGCCGTATTGCTCAAGATTCATATTAATAGAGGTTATTTTATCGCGGTAACAGCTTGATATTTTTGTTTGACAACAGCTTAATATTTTAATACGATTAAGCGTTTCACCCTCGCCGTCGGCTTCAAGACGGCGGATTAAGGAAACTGCGGCAAAATCGTTAAAGCATATAACGGCGTCAAAATTATCCGCCTCGGCGACAAATTTCCTATAGCAGTTTTGGAGCGAGCCGTCGTTTACGAAAACTCTCATTGAATCGATAACGCCGTCCTTTTGCGCGAAAAGACCGTCAACCCTGCCTATGTCCGAAATAGAGCTTGTGTTTACTCCGTACAGGGCGACGCGGTTTTTCCCGTCTGCCTTAAGATTATCTAAAAGGAATTTCATAGAGCCGGTTATATCCGAGCAGACACAGCTATAACTACAGCCTAAGATTGTCTCCGCCTGATTGCAAATAAGTATAGGTTTTATCCCCGACAGGTTTAACTCTGTAAGGGTTGCCTTTATCCAGTTATAATCCGCCGCGATAATGAAAACCGCCTCGCTGTTTTCGGGCACCGTATCATACATTTCGCAAAAAGGGATCCGCTTTTGGCGGAGCCTTTCGGTAAGGCTACCGTAAAGCACCCTGCACCACATACTTTCGCTGTAGGCGGGTTCTGTTATAATAGTTACCATAGTCTGCCGTCACCTCTTACATAAATTGTACTATTATTGGGGAGAAATTACAAGCAGAAAATCCTGCAGTTTTCATACACGGTTTTCAGCCTTTTATATTTTAATCTGTTAAGATATAATTATCTTGTAAAAAAATACAGGAGGAAAAGCAATGTCAGAAGTAAGCATTAAAAATCAAAAACAGATTATACCCACATATGTTCCCAAAAAGGCTCACGAGCTGCCGATGTTCTTTGAGAACAAGCCCTATCAGGGCGCGTCGGGCAGGGTTTACCCCATACCCTACTGCGACGGTATTTCGGACGAAAAAACCGATGTTGAGTACGATGTATACACCCTTGAAAACGAGTATGTAAAAACTCAGGTTGTGCCCGCACTCGGAGGTAAAATACTCCGCGGATTTGACAAATCCGGAAACCACGACTTCATTTATTATAATGAGGTTGTAAAGCCCGCGCTTGTAGGTCTTGCAGGCCCGTGGATTTCAGGCGGTATTGAGTTTAACTGGCCCCAGCACCACAGACCCACCACCTTCATGCCCCTTGAGGCTGTAGAGGAGGAAAATCCCGACGGCGGAAAGACGGTCTGGACAGGCGAGGTAGAGCCTTTCGGCAGAATGAAGGGTATGGCGGGTATAACCGTGGATAAGGGCAGAAGCTACATAAAGGCAAAGGTTAGGGTTTACAACCGTACCGCCTTCCCGCAGGTGTTTATGTGGTGGGCAAACCTTGCAGTTCCCGTAAACGATGATTACCGCACGGTATTCCCGCCCGACTGCGAGTGGGTAAACGACCATGACCGCCGTGCCGTGCTGGAATGGCCGATTGCAAAGGGTGTTTACAAAACCGCCCGTCCCTACAATTTCGGCGAAGGCACCGACCTTTCACACTACAGTGCGGTAAAGGTTCCCTCCTCCTACCTTATTTCTCAGGGTCAGTCGGATATGGACTTTATTGCGGGCTATGACACAGGAATAAACAAGGGTATCGCAACAGTAGCTAACCATCACATTTCACCCGGCAAAAAGATGTGGCACTGGGGAATCGGCGATTTCGGCGATATGTGGTGCTCAAATCTTACCGATAAAAACGGCCCGTATATTGAGCTTATGACCGGTGTTTATACCGATAACCAGCCCGATTTCACCTGGATTGCTCCCTATGAAACAAGGGAGTTTGAGCAGTACTGGTATCCCGTACGCGAAATCGGCGAGATAAAGAACGCCACCATAGACGCGGCGGTGAATGTGGAAAAGCGCAAAGAGGGACTTTACTTCGGCTTTAATGTAACCGGCGTATTCAATAACTGCAAAATCACCGTTACCGATAACGGCAAGGAAATTTACAGCGAAAAGACCGATATGTCCCCCGATAAGGTATATCACAAAACCCTTGAAACGCAAATATCCGATATTCATAATATTAAGGTATCTCTGTCGGACGAAAACGGCAAGGAGCTTGTTTCCTACACACCCTACAGACGCGGTCAAAAACAGCCTATTAAGGTTAGAAAGCCCGTAAAACGCCCCTCGGAGTACAATACCGTTGAAGAGCTTTACATAAACGGCTTCCACTTAGAGCAGTACAAACAGCACAACTACAAGCCCGAGGATTACTACCTTGAAGGCTTGCGCCGTGACCCGGGCGACATTCGCTGTAACACTTCTATGGGAAGGCTTTCCCTTAAAAACGGTAAATTTGAAGACTGCGTAAAATACTGCGACAAGGCGATAGAGAGATTGACCGACCGCAACGAGCATCCCGCAGACACCGAGGCATTTTACCTAAAGGGCGTGGCACTCCAGTACCTCGGCGAGTATGACAAGGCTTACGATATTTTATACCGTGCCGCCTGGAACTATCCCCACAGAAGCGCGGCTATGTATGAGCTTGCCTGCATTGACTGCCGGAGAGGAGATTATGCTATAGCCCTCGAACACCTTGACGAGTCTATCGGTCTTAACAAGGGTCACACCAAGGCACATAACCTTAAAACCGCCATTGCACGCAAAATCGGCTGTGAATACGCTAAACAGAGCGCAATCGACGGCATTAACGATGATAAGCTTGACTTATTCGCGATTATAGAGTACTCTCATTTTGAGGATGTAACGGAAAAAATCGCTCAGTTCGCTTTAAAGCCCGAAAATATGCTTGATGTTGCCCGCGACTATATGAAGGCGGGACTTTATGAG
>JAXJVI010000252.1:0-1649 GCA_036308615.1 Acutalibacteraceae bacterium
AAGCAGAAAATATAAATCCGGTTTTCCGCACAAGAAAAAGCGGCGACCGCTTTACATATCCGCGGCGCAATATAACAAAACCGCTCAGAAAAATGATGCACGAGCAAAAAATTCCGTCCGAGCAGCGCGATAATACGTTGCTTCTCTGCTCACAAAACACCGTTCTGTGGTGCATGGGCGAGGGATATTCCGCGCAGGGCGAGGCTCTGCAAAAGTCAGCGGGATTAAAAATCAAAATAAACTATGTCACAGGAGGTTATTATGCACAAGAACGTTGAGTCCATACTCATATCGGAACAGAAACTTGAAAAAATTGTGAATACGCTTGCAAAACAGATTGAAAAAGATTATAATGACAAAGAGTTTATTATGGTTGGACTCCTCAAGGGCAGCATAGCCTTCATGGCTGACTTAATGAAAAAAATCGACCTCGACTTTAAAATCGATTTCATGGTAGCTTCAAGCTACGGAAGCGGAACAGAAAGCTCGGGCAAGGTCAAAATCAAGAAGGACACAGGCTACGACGTAAAGGACAAAAACATTCTCATCGTTGAGGATATCGTCGACTCAGGCAACACACTTAACTTTGTGTGCAACTATCTTGTAAGCCGCGGCGCGGCTGAGGTAAAGGTAGTTACCTTGTGCGATAAACCCTCGCGCAGAAAGGTGCCCTTTGAGCCCGACTATGTAGGACAGGTAATCCCCGACGAATTCATCGTCGGCTACGGACTTGACTACGATGAATTATACCGCAATCTTCCGTATATCGGCGTTCTCAAGCGTTCGGTATACGAAAAATAAAAAATTCAGCTAAAAAGCTTTTATATAGAAACTATCAGCCAAAGGGAGTGATATTTGTTGGATAACAAAAAGAAAGCACGCAGTTTGCTGCTTTATTTAGGTATTCCGATTTTATTGATTATTATTGCCGCAGTGTTTCTGAGCACGCGTCAAAGCGAACCGCCCAAAACCTCAACTCTTGTAAAGTATTTCCAGGAGGGTAAGGTAGAAAGCTACGCAATCAACTACGGCTCGGGAGCAATTGAGATAACCCTGAAAAAGGGCGAGCAGGCATATCCCGCCGACAATCAGAGCGATAATTCGCTCAAAAATCCGCTGACCACACCTACCCAGGGACAGAATACAAGCGCGTCTAACGCAGCGGGAAAGGTGGTTGTCAAGGGACAGCTTGCCGACATAGAACGCTTTATCGACGATATCAAGCCGTATCAGGCAAAGGCGACGGGCGACGAGGCAATAACCTATAATTATATCCGCGCAAGTGATAATTCGCTGTTAATCGACCTGATACCGACTTTTATATTAATAGTAATATTCATCGGCGCGTGGGTGTTCTTCATGAAGCGCATCGGAGGCGGCGGTCTAGGCGGCCGTGAGATGAACTTCGGCAAGGCGAAAATCAAGAACACAAACGACGAAAAGCGCAAAACAACATTTGACGACGTTGCCGGCGCAGATGAAGAAAAGGAAGAGCTTGAAGAAGTAGTAGAATTCCTGAAATCACCCGAGAAGTTCAACAAACTCGGTGCAAGAATCCCGAAGGGCGTATTGCTCGTAGGACCTCCCGGAACAGGTAAAACGCTTCTTGCCAGAGCCGTAGCAGGCGAGGCAGGCGTACCGTTCTTCTC
>JAXJVI010000253.1:0-2757 GCA_036308615.1 Acutalibacteraceae bacterium
GAGCAGAAAAAAACATTATTCAAGTTGCAAGCCGAAAAAGCAAGATGGGAAAAGGTGTTGGCATTAAACGAGCAAGCCAACACCAAAATGTCAGATGCAGAGGTGCAGACTATCAAAAACACCATTGCGAAGATTGAGCAGGAAATGGACGCAGCCGGACGCGGCGGCGACATTTACGATTTGGTTGGCTTAAATCTTGACGACGACCAAAAGGGCGCAATACAATCATCAATGGACTTTGCAACAGAGCAACTTAACGCCTATATGGAAAGTTATGTTGCAGCAGCAGACGCGAAAGTAAATGCAGCATCGAAAGAAGTTGACAGCGCACAAAAGGCACTTGACAAAGAAATCGAATTGCGCGACAAAGGCTATGCGAATGACGTTGCAACGGCACAAAAGGAACTTGATATGGCGAAAACCAATCAAGAAAAAGCGCAGCGCGAGCAAGAAAAAGCGCAGAAACGGCAAGCCGCCATTCAGACGTTACAGCAGATAGGCGACTTGGTAACTGGCACGGCTAAGATTTGGGGACAGCTTGGCTTCCCGTGGGCAATTCCCGCAATCGCTATAATGTGGGGAAGTTTTGCGGCGGCAAAAATCAAGGCAAAACAAGTTACAAAAGCAGAAACATACGGCGAGGGTACGGTGGAGATGCTGCACGGCGGCAGCCATCAGAGCGGCAACGATATTGACCTTGGCACTAAGCCCGACGGCACGAAAAGACGCGCCGAGGGTGGCGAGTTCTTTGCTGTCATCAGCAAGCAGAGCAGCCGCAAATATGGCAATATCATTCCGTCTTTGATTAACTCAATCAATCACGGCACACTTGAAAATCAGTTGACCGCAGACGCGGCGAATATTGGCGCAATCATCAACGAGGGCGCGGATATTTCAGACCTTGCCGCAGACGTTCACGCCATCAAGATGCAGGGCGAGAAAAGAACCTACACCGACAACGGCGCGATTGTTGAGGTTTATAAAAACTGTACACGCAGAATAACACGAAATTAATTTTTCACGTGAAACGATGAAACGAGAGTTGAAATTTACATTGCAGAATTTAACGACTTACGAAGTCTACAACGCCCGCCCTATTTATCCGGACGACATATCCATTGTGTCCGAAAAAGAGAGTGGGCAGGTGTTTTTTCGTGAAAAATTAAGCACGCAATTAACGTTTGTTGGCGCGGATTATTCGTGGATAATGGCGCAGGCTTTTGATGATGCTATTTTGTTGATACTTGCCATAAAAGAAAACGGCGTTTCGGTAAAAACTTGGTACGGAAAGTTTATGCGCACCGATTGCACCATCAACGAAATTGACACAATCATCAGGGTAACGCCCGAGCCGAGGGACGATTTTAATGACATTTTATCCATAATGGATAGGGAAATCAATATCAAAGATTTAGATATTGCCAACCGACAAATTTATATGCCGACTTTTGACGTGGTGCAACTTTACAAACCTAATTCGGCGAGCATTATAAACTATGCCAACGGCGAGATATGGAGTGTTGATGTTTCACGTGAAATTTCACGGCATAACGATTTGACAGACTTACAATTTTATAATACCTTTGGATGGTTACGCCCCCGACTTTACAGCGGCATAACGGCAACATTCGCAATGCAAAGTTATGTGCGCACCTATCAGTCGGCGGTGACGTTAACAATGACCGATACAACATCAACATACACCCTCAATGTATCTATTTCTGAAAGCAATAGTTGTAGTGTTACATTAAAGCAAGGCGGCACTGTTTTGGGAGATTACGACGGCATTAATGATAATGGTATAATCAAAGATGCAGACGATAATCCCATTTGCTATTTTTCATTGAGCCATACCCCTATATATTCACGTTATTTGTCGGCGAGCAGCGGCAGCGCAGCAATCAACGATTTTGGCGCAATCGGCAAAAATTACAAACACGTCACGCCGTTAACGTCTTTAAATCGGTACGGCTTACAATTAGGCATATCCACGGCATTTTCAAACAGCCCGACACAATGGGGCGCGGTTTATACAAATGGCACTCCGACAGGGCAATATTACACACGCCACGCTTGGTTTGGGTATGATGCTTTGCCGTTTATGCAAAACTATTGGAGCGGCGATGGCTCAATTTGGTTTATGATATTGAAAGCCGAAAGCACGAATATTCCTTATTCGCAAATACTGATTGCAGACTGTTACGAAATTGGCGATTTGATAAACGCCATATTGAGCAGTCAGAATGTTGGCGTGGTATTGCCCAAAAACAGCGTTGGCTCGGAGTTCCTTTATTCGGGCACTTCCCCAATATCGGGATGGCACAATGGTTATGAAATTTATTTCACAGCCAAAAGCAATATCGCAAACTTCAATGCAAACGAGCCGGCGGCGAGCGTAAAATGCACCTTGGGGACAATCTTGAACTTCTTAAAAAATGCGCTTAATGTTCGATGGACGTTGGCAACCGGCAATTTGAAAGTTGAGCATATTGCATACTTTAAGAATGGCGGCAGTTATGGCAGCACTCCGGCAATCGGTTACGACTTGACCGCAATAATCAACCCCCGAAACAACAAGCCGTGGGCGTTTGGGCAAAATGATTATAGTTTCGAGAAAAACAAAATGCCCGAATTTGTCAAATGGGAATGGATGGATGAAACGGACTTATTTTTTGACGGCAGCGGTTTTAATTGCATATCAAAGTATGTACAGCAAGGCAACACCGAAAGCATCAACATTGCGAATGTTACTTCCAA
>JAXJVI010000254.1:0-3191 GCA_036308615.1 Acutalibacteraceae bacterium
GACTTGAGGTTAGCATGATTAAAGATGTTACCCCTATTCCTCACAACGGTTGCCGTCCTCCTAAGAGAAGACGCGTTTAATTAGTTTAAAAATTTTAGAAATTGCAGTTAAATTTGGAGGTGCAATAGATGGCAAGATATACCGGTGCAGTTTGCAGACTTTGCCGCCGCGAGGGTCAGAAGCTGTTCCTCAAGGGCGAGCGCTGCTACTCGGATAAATGCTCTGTTGCTTTAAGGGGCTACGCTCCCGGCCAGCACGGACAGGGCAGAAAGAAATCGTCTGAATACGGTATGCAGCTTCGCGCTAAGCAGACCGCAAGACGCTTCTACGGTGTTCAGGAAAATCAGTTCCATCATTATTTTGAAATTGCTGAAAGAAAGCAGGGCATTACGGGCGACAACCTTTTAAGAATACTTGAAAGCCGTCTCGATAATGTTGTTTACAGGGTTGGCTTTGCTTCTTCAAGAGCGGAAGCGCGTCAGCTCGTAGGTCACGGCCATTTTGAGGTTAACGGCAAGCGTGTAGATATCGCTTCCTATCTCTTAAAGGCAGGGGATGTTGTTTCTATCTGCGAGAAGAGCCGCTCAAGCGAGAAGCTTAAGGCTGTTGTCGAGGCTAACAGCGCAAGACCCGTTCCCCAGTGGATTGATGTCAACCGCGACCAGCTTACAGCGAAGGTTATCGCTCTTCCGACAAGAGACCAGATCGAGGCTCCTGTTGACGAGCAGCTCATCGTTGAGTTCTACTCTAAGTAATAACCTTAAGGTCTGCTGCATTTCCCGTACAGATGCGGCGGCATAAAAATACAGTACGGAGAAACGGAGCTTTTAAATGATAGAAATTGAAAAGCCCAGAATAGATACCGCAGAACTTACCGCGGACGGCAAATACGGCAAATTTGTAATGGAGCCGTTGGAGCGCGGCTACGCCACAACCCTCGGCAACAGTATGAGACGGGTGCTTTTATCCATTTTGCCCGGCGTTGCCGTTACCTCGGTTAAGATTGACGGTGTTGTGCATGAGTTTTCCACCATTCCCGGTGTTAAAGAGGATGTAACCGAAATCATCCTGAATATAAAGGGTTTGATTGCAAAGCTCCATGCCGATACGGCGAAGAAGATTTATATTGAGGCAGAGGGTCCATGCGTGGTTACCGCCGCTTCAATCAAGGCCGATTCAGAGGTTGAGATTTTAAACCCCGATATGTATATCGCCACCCTTGACGCGGGAGCAAAGCTCAATATGGAGATGACTCTTGACAAGGGCAGGGGCTATATACCCGCCGAGCAGAACAGACCGGCGCAGAATATAATCGGCGTAATTCCCGTTGACTCTATCTATACGCCTGTGCTTAAGGCTAACTTCACGGTTGACAATACCCGCGTAGGTAATGTTACCGATAAGGGCAAGCTTACCCTTGAGGTTTGGACAGACGGCTCAATAAGGGCGAACGAGGCGGTTTCAATGTCCGCTAAGGTGCTTATCGAGCATTTTGAGCTGTTCCTTGACCTTACAGAGGGTGCGAGCGAGGCTCAGAGCATTATGGCAGAGAAGAGTGAAAACGAGAAGGAAAAGGTTCTCGATCTCACCATCGATGAATTGGATTTATCTGTCCGCAGCTTCAACTGCCTGAAGCGCGCAGGTATCAACACGGTTGAAGACCTTATCAACAAGTCCGAAGAGGATATGATGAAGGTAAGGAACTTGGGCCGCAAGTCGCTTGAAGAGGTTATTGCAAAGCTTAATTCCTTTGGCTTTACCCTCAAGCACGACGACGAATAAAGCGTTAAAGCAAAATCACACTGTTAAGGAGTGAATAGAAATGCCGGGAACCCGTAAACTCGGAAGAACCAGCGATCACAGAACCGCCATGCTCAGAGCTATGGTGACCTATCTGCTCGAAAACGGCAGAATAGAGACCACTGTGACCCGCGCCAAAGAAGTAAGATCAATGGCAGAGAAGTATATTACACTCGCTAAGGATAACAACCTTAACACTAAGCGTCAGGCAATGGCCTTTATTACTAAGGAGGATGTTGTGGCAAAGCTCTTCAACGAAATCGCTCCTAAGTATAAGGATGTCAACGGCGGTTATTGCAGGATTGTTAAAACCGGTCCTCGCCGCGGTGACGCAGCCGAGATGGCGATTATCGAGTTGGTATAACTCTCATATGACGGCAGAGCTTGCCGTCAAAAAATAGCTTTAGTAGTCACATTGGGCACGGCGCAGCGTAACAGTATATACGGCAAATTCCGTATTTTGCGCCGATAATGTGGGTACTAAACAAAAAACATCGCGCGGGGCAACCCGCGCGATGTTTTTTTAGATGTTAGATGTTAGTCGTCACATATGTATTTTCGCAAGCAGCCTTCTTATGTATAAGGAAAGGAAAAACGCCGCGGCGACCGAAATTATATCTTTTATAAGATAGGGTGCGGAGACCATAAGGAAGGAGGATATTAAATCGGTTTTGTAAACA
The DNA here is from genome assembly GCA_036308615.1 of Acutalibacteraceae bacterium. Classification (GTDB taxonomy): domain Bacteria; phylum Bacillota; class Clostridia; order Oscillospirales; family Acutalibacteraceae; genus UBA737. Next base: position 2,481 of record JAXJVI010000254.1, read on the forward strand.
ACGGCAAATTGTATAATGCCGATAATATGGCATATCACAAGACCGCCTAAGCCGCAAAGGAGCTTTAATCCCTTATTTTTAACAAGAAGCGAAACGCCGCAGAGCAACACAAAAAGTATAAACCCGAAAATAAATCCGCCGCTCGCGCCGAACAGCACCTGCACGCCGCCCTTAAAGCCCGAAAAGACCGGAACGCCTACCGTGCCTAACAGTACATATGTTATTATCGAGGCAAGACCCCACTTAACGCCTAAAACATATCCGCAAAGGGCTACTGCAAAGGTTTGCAGAGTGAGGGAGACCTGGGTGGGCATTGGTATCGCTATTTGCGAGCAGACGACCGTAAGCGCTGTAAATAACGCCGCGGTTACAAGGCTTAAAGTATTGTTTTTTGTTGATTCTTTCATTTCTTTGTCTCCTTAAGAGTATTTTGGTACATTATACACCCTTAAAAAAGAATTGTCAACCTATAATTATTTACAGGTTGACAATTAGACAAAATGGGGCTGTAAAAAAAACACAGCAACTTCAAAGGCGGATTAATTAAGCGAAAATAAAATAAACAAGCTCGGCAAAAGCACGAAAATAAGGCTAATGCCAAGCTTGGTTGCTTTTTAAGAGACAAATCGGGGTTTGTAGGGGTGAAATGATAGTTGTCATAGCCTCCCTTGTGTAAAGGGTGCGGGTTGCCGGTGGCAACCATTGGACGAA
>JAXJVI010000255.1:0-2128 GCA_036308615.1 Acutalibacteraceae bacterium
GTTCTAAATTTTCCATATCTTCCTCAAAACTGTTCAATGTCTATCTGCGTGACGCTGTGCTCCATATCGCGTCCCAAAAACAGCCCTGCCACGCTCTCAAAGCCGTCGGGCGTGTCGCTTACAAAAAACGACGGTGTTTTTTGTTGATTATCGTCGTTCAACAGGTCGTTTTCTCTGAGAACCTTTGCGGCGTAAACCGCAGTTTCATAGCCTGAGTCAATCAGCTTTACGCCGTCGCCCATGTAGTCCTGAATAGCGTCTCGGAGCAGCGGAAAATGCGTGCAGCCCAAAATCAGGGTGTCAACTCCGCTGTCCTTCAGCTCGGACAGGCAGCGCTTTACAACAAGTCTTGTTATCTGGTCGTCGCGGTGGATGATCCCGTTTTCAACAAGGGATACAAACATCGGACACGCCTGCTCAAATACCTCCAAATCGGGGTTGAGCTTGTTGATTCGGTCTCGGTAGCTGTGACTGCTTACGGTAGCCGGGGTTCCGATAACTCCTATTTTTCCGTTCTCCGTTACCTTGACGGCGGTGAATACGGTTGGGTTGACAACTCCCGTGTAGGGCACGCCGAGCCTTTGCTCAAGCATCTTTCCTGCCACCGAGCTTACGGTGCCGCAGGCTGCGACGATCATCTTTACGTTGTGACTCAAAAGGAAGTTTGTATCCTGGATAGAGTACTTTTTGATTGTGTCGCGGCTTTTTGTGCCGTAGGGCACTCTGCCGGTGTCGCCGAAGTAAATAATTTTTTCATTTGGAAGCACATGCATAAATTCCTTGACCGCGGTAAGTCCGCCGAGTCCGGAATCGAACACGCCGATTGCGTTCTGTGATGACATAGAACAACCTCATTTTCTAAGTAATTAAGTTACAATTAAATTAATAATACCACAACTGCGCCGCTGTTTCAAGTGCGGGGCATGAAAAAAGGGCGGAATAATCCGCCCTAAAAGTGATTTTGCTATTTTATCTCCGCAATATGCTCTACAATTTCGGCAACCTTTATCTGCTGAGGCTCCTCGAGTCTGTCAAGAACGTGCTCAATGCGCGACATCGCCTCGGAGTTCAAATCGTACACATTTTTGTCGAACGAAAGCACCTCCGCCATTGTCACGCCCAAAGCCTTGCAAATTTTGTAAAGGGTGTCAATTGTCGGACATTTTTCGCCTCTTTCAAGTCTGCCGAGATACGCGGGGTAAAGTCCCGCTTTTTTTGCCAGCGCTTCCTGGCTGATGTCTGCCGTAAGGCGGTATTTGCGAATATTTCCGCCTAATTTTTTGTTTAATAACTCTCTGGTCATTTTTCGCCTCTGAAAATATTTCTCAAAGTTTGTTAATGTGAATATCTCTCCTTGTAAAATATTTTAACACAAATGCACATATTCGTCAAGGAAGAAATCATATTTTAATGTAAAATTAATATAATTTTTTTGGCGGTTTTCATGTACATAATTACTAAAAGCGTGACCGAATTTAAATTTTTCCGCCTGATTTTGCCGCTTTAAAATTTAAACTTGAAAAATCATCAATATAATTGTATAATAAAGGGTAACTACATGAAAATTACCCCGAGAGGATGTTAACTATGGAATATACAAAGGCGTTTGAATTAATCGCGGACAAGGTTGGCGAGGAGCTTACAAAACAGGGCTACACCCGTCAGAAGGTCGCTTCCGAGGAGGGAAAGCTCGTTGCGCTCTTTACAAGCCAGAACGTAGCTTACTCGGTAGTTTATGTGATCGATAAGCAGCAGATGCTTCTCCGTTCCTGCGCAATGACCGACGAAGGCCCCGACAACGAGTGGAAAACTCTTTCTACCTGGCTCTACGACGATTATGTAGCTAGCCAGAAGGACGCCGAAAGCATTGCCAACGACTTTGTTGACGGAGTTTCAAACACTTCCGCAATCAAGCGCGCAAAGCAGGTCAAGCAGAAAAAGAAGAAAGAGGACGGCACAGCCGACCCCAAATTCCTTGCAAAGCGGTTTGTAACATACTTCCCCGAGCTCAAGGATGAAATCAAGAACGAGGAGGACTGCTACTATCCGTTCCGCGGAGCGACCTTCGCAAAGGAGCACATCGCTCCCAAGCTCTCGGACTACATCAGGAGAGCCAACAAAAAGGAAA
>JAXJVI010000256.1:0-3663 GCA_036308615.1 Acutalibacteraceae bacterium
CCTTTATATCCGCCCTCGTTGGTGAAGTTTAATTTCTCCGCCTCCTCGGTGATTATCGGGTCTTTAGCCTCAATACCGAAAAGGCTCCAGGTGCCGCAGCTTATGTAAACAAAATCGTCGGTAAGGCTGGGTGTCGCAACCACGGCAGAGGCGGTATCGTGCTCGTTCACCGCGATGACGGGAACCTTTTTACAGCCCAGCTCCTCGCATATCTCGTCGGACAACATACCGTAGGTCTCCCCCGCGGGGATAACCTGCGGGAAAAGGCTTTCCTTAAGCCCTAACTTATTTATCAGCTCAAAATCCCAGTCCTTTTTATAGGGGTCAAACATATTTGTGGTGGAAACAATGCTCGCCTCCGCCTTTATCTCGCCTGTCAGCATATAGGCAAACAAATCGGGGATAAGGAGCATTTTTTCGGCGTTCTCTAACTGCTCGGGCTCGTGATTTTTAAGGTACATAAGCTGGAACAGGGTGTTAAACCGCATATGCTGTGTGCCCGTTCTCTTGTAAAGCTCGCTTTTGGAAACGGTGTCCGCAATTTCCTCGGCAATGCCCTCGGTTCTTGTGTCGCGGTAGTGCACCGGGTTGCTTATAAGCTTGCCGTGCTTATCGATAAGCCCGAAATCCACACCCCAGGTATCAATTCCGATAGCGTCAAAGCCGCCCTCGTTTACCGCCTTTGTAATGCCCGTCTTAATCTCAAAAAACAGCCTTAAAATATCCCAGTACATAGTACCGTTCACAATAACGGTATCGTTACTGAAGCGGTGGATTTCCTTCATATTAATTTTTCCGTCCTTAAGCTCCGCCAACATCGCCCTGCCGCTGGACGCGCCGAAATCAAAGGATAGCACTCTTTTCATAACACTGCCTCCGTATAGTATTTTTTAAAATTATACCATATGCGCTATAAAATTACTATATCCTTTATTTACTTAAATTGCGTCTTAAATATTGTAAATCTCCTTAAAAAACCGTATAATAAATTTTGGTGATTATATGGAACAGGATTTATGGAGTTATTTGCGAACCGTTAAAAAGCCTATCGTACTTTACGGTATGGGCAACGGCGCGGATAAAATAATAGATGTGCTAAAGGCTTACGGCATTGAAATTTCGGGTGTTTTCGCAACCGACGGCTTTGTGCGGGATAAATACTTTCACGGCTTCAAGCTTTCCTCCTATTCCGTGCTTCGGGAAAAGTTCGGAGAAATGGCGGTGCTTTTGTGCTTTGGAAGCTCAAGACCCGAGGTGCTGGCAAACATTAAAAGAATTTCCGCCGAGCAGGAGCTGTACGCCCCCGATGTGCCCGTTTACGGCGGCGGACTTTTTAATAACGAGTATGCCCAAAATAACAAAGAAAGCTTAGAACGCGTTTATTCCCGCCTTGCGGACGAAAAATCAAGGGAAACCTTCCGAAATATTATAAGGTATAAATTAAGCGGAAAACTCGATTATCTCTACAGGTGCGAAGTAAGCGAGGAGGAGCCCTACCGCTCATTTTTAAAACTCAGCGATAACGAAAGCTATATAGACCTGGGCGCATATACAGGGGACACGGTATCGGATTTTGTTTCGCGGGTAAAGGACTACAACTCCATTACCGCCGTTGAGCCGGACAAAAAAAGCTTTAAAAAGCTTATAAATAACACCGAGGGCTTAAAAAATTTTAAAGCGATAAACGCCTGCGTTTCGGACAAGAGCGGAACCGAAGCTTTTTCGATGCGGGGCGGCAGAAATTCGAGCCTCGGCGAGGGTGAAAAAATTGCCGCCGTAACCGTGGACGAAATTGCCGAAAAGGGTGCTACCTTTATTAAAGCGGATGTCGAGGGCGGCGAGGCAAAGGCAATATCGGGAGCGAAGAATACAATTTTAAAATACAAGCCTAAAATACAGCTTGCCTGCTACCACCGAAACGAGGATTTATTCTATTTGCCCGAGGCGGTTTTTAATATACGGGACGATTATAAATTGTATTTGCGCCATTTCCCCTCTATCCCCGCGTGGGATACGAATTATTATTTTATATAATATCTTTTTTCGGGACGATGTGGGCATCGCCCCCTACGAATGTAAATATAATCTGCGTAGGGGACGATGCCCACATCGTCCCGTTTATATTTAATATTTTAAAAAAGAGTCGGTCGGTAAGCCGAGTTCTGTCGCGGACGGTTATCTATCTCGACGCGGGATTGCTCCCTGCGCTCAAGCCGCTTTTCGTAACACACCGGGCAGGTGTATTGTTACAGTCAGCGTTGCTCCGAATAGGGTTTACAGGGTCTTGCCGTTCCCGTAAGACCGGTGAGCTCTTACCTCGCCTTTCCACCCTTACCGCAAGAATGCGGCGGTATATCTCTGTTGCACTTTCCCTAAGGTCACCCTCGGCGGCCGTTAGCCGCTATTCTGCCCTGTGGGGCTCGGACTTTCCTCGGGCATTTCTGCCCGCAACCGTCTGACCGACTCTAAAACATTTTAACATAAACCGCTTTCTGTGTCAAAACTATTTTTTCGGAATAAAATGTATTGATTGGAGGGCGATTTATGGAAAATTTTAATTTTAAATACTTTTTGGCCGCAAACTCCTGCGAGGGATTTTGCTCCTATTTTGACAAAAGCTATCTGCCCGACGGCGAATGGCGGGCATTTATAATCAAGGGCGGCCCCGGCACGGGAAAATCCTCGTTTATGAAATATTTTGCACTTAAGGCAGAGGAAAAGGGATATAAAACGGTGCTTTGCCCCTGCAGCTCCGACCCGAATTCCCTTGACGGGGTAATTCTCCCCGAAAAAAAGCTTGTAATTCTTGACGGCACTCCGCCCCACACGGTCGAGCCCGCTTTCCCCGGCGCAAGTGAGAAAATACTCAATTTCAGCGACTTTTGGGACGACAGCGCTTTTAATGCCGACAAAAAGGAAATAATCGCAACCACACTTCTTAATAAGGCGTATCACAAAACCGCCTCGCGGTATATCGAGGCGGCGGGCAAGCTGATTTTGGACAGCTATAAAACAGAGCTTGCCTGCACCGATAAGGAAAAGGCTCTGCAATTTTCAAAGCAATTATGCCGCAAGCTCATACCGAAAAAGGAAAACGCCCCTGTCGGCAGGGAGTGGATAAGATTTATCCAGGGTATAACCCCGCTGGGTATCGTTTCCTACTCGGCTACACTTTTAAAGGAAGCGCCGAAAAGGGTAATAATAGACGACGAATACGGCGGCGCGTCCAGCATAATAATTGGTTTTATCCGCGAATATGCGCTTAAAAACGGCTATGAAATAATCACCCTTAAAAACCCGTTTTTGTCCTCTCTTATCACCGACCATATAATAATTCCCGAATTAGGTACAGCGATAGCCACCGAAAGCTCCTACATTCACTTTGCCTCTAAGGAACGGCGTGTTCACGCTCGGCGCTTTGTTTCCTCCCAAAAACTTCACCTCAGCCGCGAGAGACTTAAGTTCAATAAAAAAGCTGCCAAGGAGCTGCTGATATCCGCGGCGGAGGCATTAAGCGGTGCAAAGCGGGTGCACGATAAGCTTGAAAGCTATTATATAAAGGCGATGGACTTCCGTAAGCTCACCGCCCTTGCCGAAAAATTCACAGAGGAACAGCTTTAAAAAAGCTTGTTCGCATTTAGCAGGGTAAATCGGGGTTTGTAG
>JAXJVI010000257.1:0-2285 GCA_036308615.1 Acutalibacteraceae bacterium
CCTAAAAGCCGTCCGCCCGCCTCTTTTTTTCTGCTCCCGTTTCTAAGCAAATCGGCAAGTCTTTTAAGCTCTTCCGTCGCCCTTTCGTACTCCTTTTCGGGGTTATCAAGGGGCATATTTACTATAAGCACGATTTTTTGCTTAACATTATCAAAGGCGATAACCTTGTCGAACAGCATTAAATCCATATCCTTGAAATTTTCGCTGTCCTGCGTTTTTACCTTTGCCGTAGGCTCGCTGTAGCAGAGGTAATCGTAGGAAAAGTAGCCCACAAGCCCCCCTGTAAATGACGGAAGATAGGAAAATCTCGGGCTTTTCCATTCCTTTAAAATGCCCCGCAAAATGTCGGACGGATTATCGGAATAAATTGTTTTTTTGCCCACCTTTACCTCGCCGTCAAGACAGGTGATTTCAAGCTTCGGCTCAAAGCCTAAAAAGGTGTACCGTCCCCAACGCTCGCTCTCGGCAACCGATTCCAGCATATAGCAATGGTCGGAGACATTTTTGAGTATTCCCACCGCCTCAATCGGTGTGCAGATGTCCGACAGAATTTCACAGCTTACGGGCAGAACCTTATATTCTCCCTCCGCCGCGATTTTTTTAACCTCTTCTAAATCAGGCATAAATTTCATTTTGCTTAACCTCCTGAAAATTTGGTTTCCGTTTTCATCGGTGAGCAAAACAAAAAACGCCCCCGACAGAAAGCTACCCTCTGTCAAGGACGAATAAAACGATTATCCGCGGTGCCACCTTGTTTTCATAGCAAAAAGCTACGCGCTTAGCAGGATACAAACATATCCCCGACAACTAACGCGTGTACGGCGTTGCGGAATACTCTGCGAAAACGCATTTGACCGCACCCTCTGCGGTCCATTTGACGGCCTGTTTTTCGCCCGAATCACAGCACCTCGGGCTCTCTGTGGAAGCATAACCGACTTTATCTCCGCTTCAACGGTTTAAATTATTAAACTGTTATTATAATATCACTATTTAACAACCCTGTCAAGTATTTTTTAAACAAATTTCATAGCCATTCACTGCTTCTCACTCAATCGGCAGACGGTCAAGTTTCCTCTCCGCCGGAATATTTCATAGGCGTAAACCGAATGCCGTTAAGGGTTTGCTCTTTATCGGTCGGTGTGAAGCCCTGCGCCTTATAAAACGGCAGACCGCAAGGCGAAGCATTGACAGTAATTGTACCCCTCGGGTAGACCGAACGCAGGTGTCTAAAGAGCCTTGTCCCGATTCCCTTGCGGTGGTAATCGCCTTTAACAAAGAAAAAGCAAATGTGCTGTTTCTCCCCGCGGATTCCGACTACACCCGCAAGCGTTTTGCCGTCAAAAGCGCCGTAATACTCTATCCCCGCGAGATATTCTTCGTCCTGCAGGGATTTTTTAAATTCCTCTGTCCCATCATTAGAATACAGGGGAGAATCATATTCGGAGAATACCTGCCATATAAGGGAATGGGCTTCGGAAATCTCCTCCTCGGTCAATAGGCGAACGGCATACGGCTCTTTTGTAAGCGAGTACATCGCCATATCAAGCACCCGACCGTTTTTAACGGCGTTATTTTTCAAAATACCCTCTAAGCTAAAGCCCGCCTTTTCGAGTACCCGCCGCGAGCCGATATTATAGGCAAAGGGCTCAGCGTAAATTCTTAGTATATCTGTTTCATTAAATATCTTTTCACAAAGCTGTCTTACCGCCTCGGTCATAATGCCCCTGCCCCAGTATCTCTCGGAGAGATAATACCCAAGCTCCGCCGTACGGAAGTGAATATTTCCCCGCCTGAACGCGCCGATACTGCCCACAGCCGCGCCGTCAACCTCAACAGCATAGGCAAAGGTGGAGTTCTTATCGGAATTAAGCATCGCGTTTATGTATTCCTCCGCGTCCTTTTCAGTATAAGGATAAGGCAACCCGTCACGCAAATTGTCAAGCACCTTTTTATTGGACAGTGCCGACGCCAGATTCCCCGCGTCCTTTATATTCCATTTTCTGATTTTTATATTCACTGTTTAATCACTTCTTTTAATAATTATTGCGGGATGTTGTGGGAGACGAGGGGACGGGAGACGAGGGGACGGTTCTCTCGTCTCCAATCATAGAAATCATCCCATTCGTCTTTTTTCTGTAAATCAAATCGTATCAGTTCGATCATAGCCTACAGAGACAAGGGGACGGTTCTCTTGGCTCCCAAATTTCGCTTTTTCCACGAGCTTGCCTTGGCATAATAATCACCATAATTCACTATAACACATTAATCAGAAGATGTCAGCAAAA
>JAXJVI010000258.1:0-1987 GCA_036308615.1 Acutalibacteraceae bacterium
AGAATGTTATCACCGTTAAGAAGCGCTTCCTCGTCATCGGTATATGCTCTAATCACGCCTCCGTCCATTTTGAATGGTTCAATAATCTTTTTTACAAGTGTGTTATCACTGTATATCTCAAACGACGGAATGGTTATTTCCAACCGCGCGGCACTGGAAGGCTCGTCTATTTCCATTTCAATAACGCCTTTAAACAGCTTGCCGCTTTTTGTCAGAATCATATCTTTCGTTTTCAATTCCGCTGTTTTGCCGTTTACGCTAAATGAGGAGCCGTCACCTTCTGAATAGGAATAACGCAGGGTATCGGGAGCCGAATCAGAATCAATGTATTCACCGAAAAGCGCGATATACATTGTTTTTCCGTTTGAATAAGCGTTCTCGATCGCCACTGCCAAGCCGTCATGAGCAATCAAAGCGTCGTTGCCTGTCGCGGTGCTTCCGACTTTTGAAATCGTATCATATGATGGCAATAATCTTTCCGAAACACAATCGGGATCCATTGAACGGAACAGAAATACAGAAAAAATGCCAATAACCAGAGCTGCGGCGCTTGCCGAAGCGATTACCGCGATTTTGTTTACCGTTCTGCGCGGCTTTGCTGATTTGGACACTGTGATAATCCGTTCTGCTGCATAATTGTCGATATCGACTTTATTGTAAAAATTTATTATTTGCTTATTCATCGTTATCCTCCTTTAAGCGCTCTTTTAACTGCTTTCTGGCACGGGATAAAATCATATTGACCGATGCGGTTGTTTTTGAAAGCATTTTTGCGATTTCTTCTGCTTTATATCCCTCGTAGTAAAATAGATATAAAACTGTGCTGTAGGTGGGGTTCAGCTTCATCAGCTCAATAGAGAAATCTCGCTGCTCGGTTTCGTCTGAGTAAAGCTCGTTTGCCACTTTTTCAATATCAATTGTAGAGTGCTTTTTATTATTGCTTAATATGCGCTTGCTCTCGTTGATCGTTACACGAATCAGCCACGCCTTGATATGTTCTTCACTTTTAAAGTTTTTCCTACAATGATACAGCCTGATAAAAACATTCTGAACAGAATCCTCGCTGTCTTCTTTATTTTTCAGATAGTTAAACGCAACCCGGTAAAGCATACTGATATAGCGCTTAACCGTGCTTTCAAATTCAAGGTCAGTCATATTATCCTCCTTGCCGCTTACTCGAAAGGTCCTTTCACTAATAATACCACGGAAAGCGGAGAAACCTATCACTAATTGTTAAAAGTTTTGAAAAAAGCTCTGGACTCTTATCCCTTTCTGTGGTATGTTGTTGTGCTTGAAAGGACTGTGAGAAAATGACCACACTCGAAAATCTCTATTATGGCAATATAGCTCCGCACGAATATGAAGTGGTGCGCGGCAGTGAGTACGACATTACCGCAAAGCTGGTGATTCATCACGAGCAGGAATTATCGGCTATGCTGACGGAGCGGCAGAACGCCATACTCCAAAAAATCAAAGACAACCACACAGAGTTGATGAACCTCGGCGAGCGCGACGCGTTTTGCCGGGGTTTCTCTTTGGCTGTCAGGTTGATGGTTGAAGCTATGAGCAGCGACAAAACCTGACGCGCCCAGTTTCGCCCTGTGTTGCGCAAAACAAAAAATAGAGCAAGTACCCGACCTCGCCAAACAAAGCCCACACAGGCGATTTGTCGCGGTTTGTGGGCGCAGAAAAGCACCGCCTGACGTAGCGCCGGGCGGTTCTGCTATTTAGTCCAGTTCGTGGACAAAATCCAAGAAATCATCGTCAGAGATTTCCTCATTCAACCACTGCTTCTTTGCCTGTTGCGCTCTTTCGAGCCAGCTGAAATAATCGTCCCATTCAAGCCGTTTATCCTTAACATAATACTCTGCTGTTCGTTTGGCACGCTGATAGTTTCGTTCAACAGCCTTGTCATAATCCTCAAAACCAAACAGCGTCGATTGTAACTCGGCGCGATTCTTCGGACCGATCTCACTGCACTTTTTTC
>JAXJVI010000259.1:0-3915 GCA_036308615.1 Acutalibacteraceae bacterium
CGGGGAATCCATAAAAAAGAGATGTAGTCGTCAAGTATTCCCAGACACGTGAAATTTGTATTAAGTATATATACTTTTGTTTCCTTCATAATTAAACCCCTTGATAATTGTCGCGCCTCGTAAAATAAAAGCGTGCATTGTCATTATTTGCCGCGTTGCTGATTTCAAATTCCAGCCGATTCGCCCCCGGGTCAAGTTGAAAAAAAGTGGAATTAATGTCGATTTTCGGGAATAAATTGGTCGTGATGTTGTTGGAGGTTTTCTTCAAAGCCTTCTGTCCGGGAATTGTTGATATTGTTACTGTGTCGCCGATTGCAAATGTATCGGTAACGGCGATATATTCACCCGTTGCCGTTTTGGTGATTTTTAGGGATGTTGCCGCCGTGATAAATGTCACGACGAGGTCGAAGCCGACCGAGACGTCGGAGGTCGTTGTGATAACAACCGCCGCGCCGGTTGTTTCCGTGACGTTTGCGGTGACTTTTTCAAAATAAGGGAACGGGCAGATTATCGACGCGCTAATCTCTTCGCTTTGTTCAAAAATACCGACGTCGCACAACTCGACATAGCCGCTGATCCTCGCGTTGCGCGTCCCGTTTTGAAAATAGAACTTGCACGGGTCGCCCGGTCTGAACATATTATATAAGGCGATTCGATTTGCTTCCGCGTTGCCGTTCAACTTCATGTTAATAACAATATTCCTTGATCCTACATGTGCAGAGTTGAATCGTCCGCCGCTCATTGTGACGGACTCGCTCAGATTAATCTGCGCAGGAGAAGGATTTAGCCCGGTTATGCTCATAATCTGGTATGCTGTCTCATTCTGAGACAAGGTCACGCTCTGACCGCTTTTGTTTTCGATTTTTGCAATATACAAGGAAAATCCGCCTCCTACGCATTTGAGAGCAGGTTTTTAGTCTGCCGGTACAGTTCGAGCCGTGTGGGCTGTTTGGGTGCATTTATAATCTGTGTGAAGTTGTTTATTTTAGAGCTTGCGTAATTTCCACCGCCGCCCATGATCGCGCCCTGCTTCATGCTGAGAGCTTCGACCATGTCAGCGGCGACCGCCGCAATCCATGTCTTGTTTTGATCTAAGGGAACGACCGCCTCGGCACCGTTACCCTCGAGCAGTCCCCACTTGCCGCGAGGCAGAATGCCGCCCTCTTGAAGCGTCGGGATTCGCCCAAGCCCGAAGCCGCCGAACCGCTTGCCGCCCACGATCGGCACCCAATCGGGTATATTAAAAGATACGCCGTTTAGCCCGTCAATTATTGTATTTATACCGCCTATAATTTTGTTTAGCATATTTTTGAAGAAGTCACCCAAAGGCGAAAAAACATTTTTTAGTTTATCAAGAAAGTTTCTTCCTGAGTCGAGGGCGTCGTCCCACATTTTTCCGAACTTTTCGCCGATATTTTTGAAAATGTCCCAATTTGAAACAAAATCTTTGCCGGCTTTGATTAATGACTTTATAACTTCGTCGCCCATTTCTAAGGACGTGTCAATTATTAATGGAAGATTATCAAGCATAGCTTTTGACATTGCCATTATTAAATCGGGCGCAAATCTAAGAAATACCTCTAAAAGTTCCGGAAAATTTGCGGCAAAGCCTTCTGCTAATATTTTAATAATTGATAAAGTGAATCGCTGTGAAATTGAAGTCAAAGCATAAACAATAGACCAAAGCAGGTTCGGCAAATCATCCGCAATCAAATCTATCAGGTCGGGCAAAGCGGTTATAATTGCTATAGCAAGTTGATCTCCGACCTCGCTCAGCGCATCCCAGAGCACGGGGAACGTCTCATTTACCGAGTCAATTAGTGCAGGGATGACTTCCGGCAAAACATCTTTAAAAAGTGACGAAAAAAGCGGTGGTAGTGTTTTGCTTAAAGCTTTAATTATCGTTGAAAAAGCCCGTGTAAAAATTCTTGCATTATTTATTATAAAACTTGCAATATTTTTGAACACGGTCGGGAGCTTTTCAATAAGCTTTGGAGCGCCTTCAACAATTTTTGATTCAATGGTATTTAGTACCGCCGCAATTGCCGAAAAGATTCTCGTCCAGTTTGCGTCGTCAGAGGCAAAGTCAACAATGGCGTCGACAAAAGACGCTATTGTGTTGAAGCCCATCTCGGCGAATTGCGGGAGCATTACGCCCATTTTTGTAATTGCGTCGGGCAGTATTCCCGATATTATATCCATTGCTTTCTCAGCAACTGACGGGAGCGCGTCGAGGACATTTTCAAACACGGGAAATATATTTTTTGCGACATTTGCAAAAGAATCAGCAACATCATTTACAAGCTTTTTGACGTCCGCGTTGCTATCGCCGAGTCCTGCCCAAAGATTATTTATTGCTGATTTAGCTGTTGCCAGCGATCCCGAAATGGTCGAGGCGGCTTCTTTTGCAGTCGTGCCGGTTATGCCCATTTCGGTCTGTATAACGTGAATCGCTTGTATTATATCGGCAAATGAATCAATATTATACTTTACGCCCGAAATAGCCTCAGCGTCTTTTAGTAGTCGCTCCATTTCGGTTTTAGTGCCGCCATAGCCTAATTTGAGATTATCAAGGAGGGTATATTGACCCTTAGCGAAACTCTGATATGCATTCATTATGCTCTCCATGTCCGAGCCGAACACGTTCGCATTGTCTGCCATATCTCCTATAGCTGTATCGGCGTATTTTGCCGCTTTTTCTGTATCGCCTGCAAGAGATTTGATGAGAGCCGCAGAAAAGCCCGTCACATTCTCCATGTATTCATTCGCCGAAAGCCCAGCCGTCTTATATGCGTCAGTCGCGTATTTTTTTACAATATCGGAGGACTCGCTGAAAAGCTTTTCAACGCCGCCAGCAAGCTGCTCATAAACCGAATATTGCTCAATAACATTCTCGGCAAGCTGTTTCAAGCCCTCAGCGGCTTTCTGTATGCCCTTTGACACCAAATCGGCAAGAGCGCCGCGGAGGACGGTAAAACCGCCGTTTCCTGCTTTTTCGGCTTTCTTGCCTGCTTCCTCGGTTTCGTCGCCGAGGTTGTCTGTCTGCTTTGCGGTTTCTTTCGATTCGTCGCCGAGCTTGTCAACCTGATTTTTATAATTCTTGATCTCTTTCTCAGTTTTGCCAACAGCCGCCTCTTGGTTCAGAATTGACAATTTGAGCTTGTCGACCGCTGTATCATTCCGCTTTAATTCGGCTTCCGCCTGTTGCAGAGCCGTTTTATATTTTTTATATTCCTCGCTTGATTTGCTGACGCCCTGCTCGGCAAGCTCGCGCAGCTTCTGGCGGTGCTGTTCTGCCAGCTCACTGTTTTTCTGCTGCGCCTCACGTACGCGGGCAAGCTGTTCACGGTAGTTTGACAGAATGGTTTTTTGATTCTTCAAAACTTCGTCGAGCTCGTCAAGCTTAGCCGCTAAGCCGTCGGCAGATTTTGTCCAATCGTCCAGACCTGCGGTCTGAGCCTTAAAGGTCGCATTTGCAAGCTTGATTTGCTTTGTAGCGTCTGATATCCCTTTTTTTAACTGTGAGACATCGACCGAAAATTTCGCGGTAAAGTTCTTACTTGCCATTCTGTCACCATCCTATTAAAACCACGTGTCGCCCGCTTTTTTATAGATGATCCTCTTGCCTTCGGGCGTGTGCGTTTTTTTCTTGTTTTCGTTATATTTTTGAAGTCTGCGTGTCAATAAAAATACTTCGCTTGCCTTTTCGCGCCTGAGGTCAAACGGCGACAAACTCGGGAAGCGTTCGCAGAGTGAAACTTCGAGATTAAAAAATAAATCAAAAAGGGACAGCTTGTTGAACTGTCCCTCACTTAGTTTTTTCCTTCGCCGGCGCCTTTCGCCAATTCGCCGAAAAGGTATTGAATGAGCTCGACAACCACCCCGCGCATTTCGATGATATGCGCGTATTTCAGC
>JAXJVI010000260.1:0-2233 GCA_036308615.1 Acutalibacteraceae bacterium
CAAACTAAAACAGGCGGTAGTCAATCTCATAACAATATGCCGCCGTATTTAGCGGTCTATGTCTGGAAAAGGACAGCTTAAGGAGGTAATTATATGGCAAAAATATTTGTTGAAAACTTTGTTTTTCAGCCCAAACGCAAAACAGCGGCGGACTGGGAAAGTGAAAACCCGATTTTGCGAGACGGTGAATTCGGAGTTGTGACCGACAGCTCTGACGGTAAGTGGCTAAAGGTCGGCGACGGCGTTACACAGTGGAGTTCTCTCCCTTATAAAAAAGGTCCTAAAGGCGACCCCTTCACCTACGCCGATTTTACACCCGAGCAGTTGGCAGGACTTAAAGGTGAAAAGGGCAATCCAGGAGAAGTCACAACAGCCTACGCAAACACCACCTTCGCAAACGCCCTAAAAGGCAGTAAAAGCGGTTCTGCAATCCTTATTGATGATGTTTCCCCTGTAACCCACGAAATGGGAGTTAAGGTTAGGAGTAAGAATTTAATTCCGTATCCGTATTTTAATACTACCATTACCAATAATGGGATTACTTTTACTGATAATGGAGACGGTACAATTACCGCCAACGGAACGGCAACAGATGTTGTATTTTTTGTGCTTAATCCAAAACTGACTTTGCCAAAAGACACTTATTGCGTATCGGACTCTTTAAATAGAGATGATGCTTATGTTAGGTTCAGTTTTTATAAAGGAAGCTTTACTATAGATGAAACAACTGCAAGTTGTGAAATAAGGGTAGATAACGGTGCTACATTAAACAATGTTTTATTTAAGCCACAACTTGAACTCGGCACCACCGCTACCTCCTATACCCCATATGTCCCCGATTTGACGGCGGTTAAGGTTAGTAGGTGTGGGAAGAATTTGTTTACTTTTGCAAACAGAACTTGGGCGAATTTTGGAGCTTTTGAAAACACAACAGTGCGTAATATAAATAAAGATAATTTTTACTTTAAAATTTCCAACAATAATTACGCAGTCAATAATACCACCGATTATGAAATTATTGACGGAAATTCAATTAAATTAACAATTACCAATGCTTATGGATTAGGTGTACCGTTAAACTTAATCGCAGGGCAACAATATAAAATAAGTTGCATTAAATCACACGATACAAAATGCGTAATAAATGCTGCATATTATGATATTGAAGGAAATTGGCTAAGCAGTAATACTAGTATTTCGACTTTTACGATACCTGAAAATGCTCATTGGACAATTATAATTTTTGCTTGTGCAATCGCTGAAGGACGAATAGAATGTACTTTTACAGATATTCAGCTCGAACTCGGCACTACCGCAACCGACTATGAACCCTACAAAGAATGTGCGGAATACACACCCACCGCCGACGGCACCGTAAACGGTGTAACAAGTCTTTATCCGAATACAACCCTTATGACCGACACAAAGGGCGTAATAATAGACTGTGAGTATAACAGAGACATAAACAAAGCGTTTGCGGCCCTTGAGGCGGCAATAGCAACTAATAATAGTTAAGGAGAAATGATTTATGTATCAGATAATTAAAAATGTAATTGAGCGCGGCAGTTATGATTTGACCGCAATACTTCAAAAGGTAAACACTTTATGGGTAAACGGAAACATCACGGACGAGCAGTATGATGAGCTGTTAGGGCTTGCAAGGAGCGGAGCACAACCTAAAGACAGCGTTGATATTATCGCAAGGCTCAATGATTTAGAGAGCCGTGTCCGTGCGCTTGAAAGCAATACACAAATCGAAACCCCGACAGAGGAATATCCTGAATTTGTTGTAGGTAAATGGTATTATAACGGCGACAAATGCTCATTCGGCGGTAAGAATTATACTTGCACAGCACCTACAGGCACAGTCTGCGTATGGTCTCCGACTGATTATCCCGCTTATTGGGAAGAAGTTTAAGAGATTAACGGACGGAGTGGAGGTGACGGAATGACAGAGGCGTTAATATCTGCAGGGGCGGCGGTGGTTGTGGGATTGCTGTCGCTTGTCGGTGTTATGATTTCAAACAACCGCGCCAACAGCGAAATGCAAAACGATATAAAAACCGCTCAGGCGGTGACCGACGAGCGTATAAGCGAGCTTACAAGAGAGGTTCGCCTGCACAACGATTTTGCGAGGCGAATACCCGTAATCGAGGAGCAAATAAGGGTCGCGAATCACCGCGTCGCAGACCTTGAAGAATTACATAAACCGAATAATTAGGAGGAATTAAAA
>JAXJVI010000261.1:0-1872 GCA_036308615.1 Acutalibacteraceae bacterium
CATGGTGAGCTGCTATTGCGAGGCTCCGGGCTGGTATTGCGAGGTACATTCCGGGGCTGATATATGCGAGGGTGTAAAAAAATGCATTTATATTGTATTTTTTTGCAATAATATTTGCATATATCAAATATTTTTAGTATCTTTGCAGCGGATTTGGGAATATTCCCGGCCATAACATAAAACAATATTTAGAGTATGAAAAAAGAAACTATTTTTCGTTGCCAAATGGGCGGTCTCGTTTGGCGTGTGGTTAAGGCTCCTATCCGGGGTAATCTTGAGGTATATCGCTTCCGTATCTATCGCGGTAGAGTTTGGTATTATGGGTATAGCTTAGACTCTTGGCAAACGGCTGTTGATGCTTGTAAAGAGTTATGTGTTGAGGAATTTATTCAAAGCATGAAAGGGTTACATCTATGACAAAGGAATTTGTTAAGGGCGTTTCGTACGCCGATTTGCAAATGGCATATGCAGCATATAATAACCTAATGATGGTTTACGAAAACACTTGCGGGGGTCCTTACGCGGCAAGACAGCACAAAGAGTATTTTGCTGTGTGTGATAGCCGGGACAACATCCGGCAAGAGGTATTAAGACGTTCTAATCTTGAGAGTCATGGAGACGAGTGAGAGACGACCAAACGCCGCGTTAATTAACCGGGAGTGGTTCGAAGCGGCCCGGACGATATGCCGTCCGGAGTTATTAGGCCGGATATTATATGCTGCTACGGAATACGTATTATACGGCAAAATATCTGTAGATATATCCGGACAGGCTGGAATAGTGCTTGCTATGATAAAGCCGGCGCTTGATAGTGATATTATTAAGTATAACGAAAGGTGCGCGCGTAACGCCGCGAACGCAAAAAGCCATTTACAGCGAGTGGCAGCGAGTGGCAGCGAGTCGCAGCGAGTGGAAGCAAATACAACTCCAACTACAACTCCAACTACAACTACAACTACATCTCTCTCTCCGGTCGAGGTTAAGCCGGAAGAGATAGAGAGAGATAGATGGATTATTTTTGGCTACTTTTGGAGCACGGGTAGCGGTGACCCGGTGCATGAATTTCATGCGTTTTGGGACTACTATGAGAGCCTCGGGTGGCGCAATAACAAAGGCGCGGCAATAGTGCGCCGGTTAGCTTGCGCGCGTCAATGGCGGCGCCAATACGAAACGAAAGAGCCCCCGGTAGGGGCTGCGTGTTGGGCTAAGGCGGTAGAAAACAGCCCTGTACGGAATTATGATATCTACGGAATATATGCCGGAGCCGAAAAAATCGAGGACGGTGTACGGGTTAATTTGAGGTGCAAAGCCGATTTTTTGGCTAAATTTGAGCAAATTTTTCCGGGGGTGAGGAATACCCTTGCGGGACTATTTAGAACGCCTAAAGTCGAATTAAACGCCCTACAAGGGTGAGCCGGCGGGGGTGTCGAGCCCCGGCCGTCTCAGTCGCGCAGCGGCGGCGATAGCCGGCGCATGCGCGGCGCGCCTATGGCGCGCTTAGGGCGAGCGCAGCGAGCCCTCTAGGGGCTGCCCCGGGGGCTGCCGCGGGCAGGCTTGGCAATTTGGGCAAGCGGGCGGGCGGCGGAGCCGCGTCCCTCTTTCCTCCTGCCTTGTGTCGCTTTGCTCCCCGCGGTTGCGTCGTCTTCGGGACAGTGCGCCCGCGGAATATATGTGCGGTAATAGGGAGCACTTAGGGGGGGTACTAACCCCCCATAGTGCCGCCAAAGTGGCGCCTCTTACTACCCCTACGGCAGGCGCTTAGGCGCCTATTTTGGTGGCTCTATAGGGGGGTAGATACCCCCCACTCGCTCCCTATATACCCCCCATATATTCCATAAAAGAGCCGTTCCGGCTCTGCCCATACGCCAAGCC
>JAXJVI010000262.1:0-8071 GCA_036308615.1 Acutalibacteraceae bacterium
CGTTATTGCCCGAGTATTGAGGATAAAATCGTCCGCTTTGCAGATAAAAAACGGCATCAGTTTTTTATTGAGCCCTGCGGAATTAATACAGAGGAAATGTATTTACAGGGGCTTTCTTCTTCACTTCCGGAGGAGGTGCAGATCGAGCTTTACAAGACCATTCCATGCCTTAAAAATGTTAAAATAATGCGCAACGCCTACGCTATCGAGTACGACTGCGTTGACCCTACGGCTATGCGCGCAACCCTTGAAATGAAGGACTTTCCGTATCTTTACGGCGCGGGGCAGTTTAACGGTTCATCAGGGTATGAGGAGGCGGCGGCTCAGGGACTTATAGCGGGAATAAACGCCGCCTTAAAGGTGCAGGGTAAAGAGCCGCTTGTGCTTTCCCGCGCTTCGTCATATATCGGTACTTTAATTGACGACCTTGTGACAAAGGGCTGTTCCGACCCCTACCGAATGATGACCTCAAGAAGCGAGTACAGATTACTTTTAAGGCAGGACAACGCCGACGAGCGCCTTATGCCCACGGGCAGAGAATTAGGGCTTATAGACGATAAAACCTATTCCGAGTTTTTACTCCGTAAAGAGCAAAAGGAAAAGGAAATTGAACGGCTTAAAAACAGCTTTTTAGCCCCGAATGAGGCTTTAAACCGTCTGTTAGAGGAGAACGGAACCGCGCCTATCAGCACCGGCACACGCCTTTCCGACCTTGTTAAAAGACCGCAGATAAGCTACGATATGTTAGCACCCTTTGACAAAGAAAGACCCGATTTGCCGTACTCTGTCCGCGAAAAGGTTGAGACCGAGATTAAATATGAGGGATATATTTCAAGACAGCAGGCACAAGTTAACGAGATGCTCCGACTTGAGGGTAAGGCTATACCTGATGATATTGATTATTCCTCTGTTTACGGTCTTCGCCTTGAGGCGGTGGAAAAGCTAAACAAAATAAGACCCGCCAATATAGGTCAGGCTTCCCGTATTTCGGGAGTCAGCCCCGCGGATATTTCGGTGTTGCTTATTTATCTTGCAAAATAGATTTTATGTAGGGACAGGCGTCCTCGACTGTCCGTTAATTTGTTCGCGCTCATGCCGCGCGGCACCCTATTTCTGTGCGGACAGAAATAGGGGAAAGAGCCGTCGGGAACCCTTTCGATCGGGTTCCCGAACCCTCCTAAACGACAAAAGGGGAATATCCCCTTTTGAAACCCCATTACGGTCTTTGAACAAATATCAAAAATATATCAATCAGGGGACGGTTGAAATCTTTTATTAACATTTTTAAATAAGGGGATTTTGAAAATTATGATTGAAAAAGTTAAGGGCGTTTACAAAAAAATTCAGTTTCTTTCAGGGGCGTGGCTTAAATATATAGCGATCATTTCAAACTAAAACCTTGTAACTTTTTTAAAAATGTGATATTATAACTATATTAATTCTAAAGGCGGAATGGTTATGTGTAATACAAATGAAGAAACGGCAAAAAAAAGAGTGCTTAGCTGTATCCAGCCCAGCGGGCTTTTGACCCTTGGAAATTATTTGGGTGCACTTAAAAACTGGGCGGCAATGCAGGACGAGTTTGACTGCACCTTTGCCGTGGCGGATCTTCACGCCATAACCGTAAGGCAGGAGCCGTCAAAGCTCCGCAGTCAGATTTATTCAACCTACGCTATTCTTTTGGCACTTGGAATCGACCCCGAAAAAAACACGGTCTTTATCCAGTCGCAGGTACCTGAGCATACGGCGCTTTCGTGGCTTTTGTCCTGCTATACCCAGTTCGGCGAAATGTCCCGTATGACCCAGTTTAAGGATAAAAGTCAAAAGCACCCCGATAATATAAATGTGGGTCTTTTCTCATACCCCGTGCTTATGGCGGCGGATATTCTTCTCTATCAGTCCGATTTAGTTCCCGTGGGCGCGGACCAAAAGCAGCACCTTGAAATCGCGAGGGATATTGCTATACGCTTTAATAATATTTACGGCGATGTTTTCACCGTGCCGGACGCGTATATTCCAAAGGCGGGGGCGAGGGTAAAGTCGCTCCAAGACCCCTCTAAAAAAATGTCCAAATCCGACGACAACGCCAACGCCTGGGTTGCTATACTTGATAATAAGGACGATATTATAAGGAAATTCAAGCGGGCGGTTACCGATTCGGATAACGAGATTAGAATGTCTGAAGATAAACCCGGAATTTCAAATCTTATCACGATTTATTCCGCCGTTACGGGAAAAACCGCCGATGAGGTAGAGAAGGAGTTTGACGGCAAGGGCTACGGTGATTTTAAGCTTGCGGTGGGCGAGGCTGTTGCGGATACATTAGCACCCATAAAGCAAAAGCACGACGAGATTATAAAGGATAAAAAAATGCTCGAACAGCTTTACAGGCAGGGAGCGGAGAAGGCGGAGCATATCGCGCGCAAGACCTACTTTAAGGCTATGAAAAAGGTTGGCTTTGTGCTATGAGCTTTCCGCTTGTAGGTAACGGCAGAATAAGGGACGCCGTAACCTCGGCAGTCACCGAAAAAAGAATACCCCACGCGATTTTGCTTGAGGGTGATAAAGGCACGGGCAGACACACGCTTATGCGATTTTTAAGCAGGGCGGCGGTTTGTGAGGGTGAAAACCCGCCGTGCGGAGTCTGCCGCGGCTGTCATTTGGCTCAAATCGGTACCCATCCCGATATAACGGTTATTGCACCCGAGGACGGCAAGAAAAATATTACCGTGCCGCAGATAAGAGCCCTGCGTACCGAAGCCTATGTTAAGCCTCATATGGCGGACAGGCGAGTTTTTGTAATTGACAAGGCGGACAGTATGAATGAGCAGGCGCAAAATGCGCTTTTAAAGGTGCTTGAGGAGCCGCCCGCCGATATAATATTTATCCTTATAGCCGAATCTGCGGCGGCGCTTTTAGATACTATCATTTCAAGATGCACGGTGCTGTCGCTTGTACCGCCGGAAACGGACGAGGCTTTAGGGTATCTAAGGAAAAACACCGAATTTTCCGAGGAACAGATAAGAGAGGCTCTCGGCGTTGCGGGAAATAATATAGGTACGGCTTTAGACGCGCTTTCAGGCGGAGGAACTGCGGCACAGGCAGCGGCAACGCGTTTTGCGGAAGCCTTAATTTCGGGAGACGAGGCGGATATGCTTAAAATAACCGCCGAGTTTGAGAAAAACCGAGTTTTAGCCGACGAGTTTTTAAAAGAGTTAAAGCTATCCCTTGCGACGGAGATAAAGAAAAAGCTTCGCAGCCCTCATTCCGCTAAGGCGCTTGTAAGCTTTTATGATGCGCTCCCTCAATTTGAGGACGCGCTTAAAACAAACATTAATTTAAGTCTGCTGTTTTGCGCCCTTGTCTGCAAGGCGGCTGAAATTACTCATAATTTATAATTTCGGAGGAATATATGACAGAGGTTATATCTGTAAAATTTAAGGACGGCGGCAGGGCGTATTATTTTGACCCCTGCGGCATTAGGGTAAATGCGGGAGACAGCGTTATTGTCGAGACCCAGAACGGAACCGAGTTCGGAACCGTAAGCGTCCCCAACCACGAGGTGGAGGATGATACAATAGTAAAGCCCTTAAGAAAAACCCTTAGAATCGCAAACGAGCGCGATTTTAAAAAGCTTAGTGAAAACCGCAAAAAAGAGGGAGAGGCCTTCGGCATTTGCGAGAAAAAGATTGAAGAGCTCGGTCTTGATATGAAGCTCGTAAGCGTTGAATACTCCTTTGATTCAAATAAAATAGTGTTTTTCTTCACCTCGGACGGCAGGGTGGATTTCCGTGAGCTTGTTAAGAATTTAGCTTCGCACTTCCATACACGAATCGAGCTTAGGCAGATAGGCGTTCGGGACGAGGCAAAAATGCTCGGAGGTATAGGTATCTGCGGTCAGCCTTATTGCTGTAAGCGGTTTTTAAGCGACTTTCAGCCCGTATCCATTAAGATGGCTAAGGAGCAGGGCTTGTCCCTTAATCCCACCAAGATTTCGGGTAGCTGCGGAAGGCTTATGTGCTGTCTTAATTACGAGCAGGACGCGTATGAATACCTTAACTCATTTACCCCTAATGTGGGCGCCACCGTTAAAACCGCCGAGGGGCTTGCGACCGTAACCGATGTCAACCTTATAACCGGCAATCTTTTTGTAAAGCTTATCGACAGCGATACTATTCCCTTTAAGGTTCACAGGGACGATGTTAAGCTTGTTTCCCGCTCAAAAAAGCGCCCGAAGGACGGTAAAAAGGACTCGGAATAGATTTTTTTATAAAAATAGCCGATTGGAATAATATTTTACTTGCTTTTTTGCAAGAAACTTGCTACAATATACTAAGCAAAGCATTTGAGCTATGGAGGTGTTTTTTGATGGCTTACAAAATTTCCGATGCCTGCATTAGCTGCGGAGCATGTGCTGCGGGATGTCCCTGCGATGCAATCGCCGAAGGCGCTGAGCATTACGAGATTGACGCGGATAAGTGCTGCAGCTGCGGTGCTTGCGCTGCCGGTTGTCCGGTAGAGGCAATCTCCGAGGATTAATTTCAAAATAAAGCATTTAACCTACTTTAAGGTACATAACGCTTTAAAAAGAAATGAACGCCTGTGCAGTAATTTGCTGTTCGGGCGTTCATTTTTCGACATTATTCACTTGCAAGCACAAAAAAACTGTGCTATACTTTAATTCCCGAGGGGAGGTATGCCGCGTGGAAAACACTAAAACGATTACTACAAATAAAAAAGCCTTTCACGAATATTTTGTACTGGAAAGCTTTGAATGCGGCATAGAGCTTTCGGGGACGGAGATTAAGTCGATAAGGCAGGGCGGCGTTAATTTGAAGGACGCGTGGTGCTCGGTCGATAACGGAGAAATGATAATTAAGCAGATGCACATCAGCCCCTACGACCACGGCAATATTTTTAACAAGAACCCGACCCGCAATAGGCGGTTGCTTATGCACAAGCGGGAAATAATGCGCCTTTTCGGGGCGGTAAAGCAGGAGGGGCTGGCGTTAATACCCCTGTCGCTCTACTTTAAGGGCTCCCTTGTTAAGGTGCAGTTGGGACTGTGCAAGGGCAAAAAGCTCCACGATAAGCGGGAAACCGCCGCAAAACGCGACGCGGCGCGCACTATTGACAGAGCATTAAAGGAACAAAACAGATAACTTCTTCACCCTTACTTTTTCACTCTTCACTCTTACTTCTTACTTTAAATATGGGGATGTAAAGGTTTCGACAGGGATTTTGAAGTATCGGAAGCGAGCAGCGGTGCGGAACCGCTATAAAATCCGTAAACAAAATTAACTAACAACAATAAAGTTGCTTTAGCAGCCTAATTTAGGCTGCTCATCCGACCCGAAAGCACCGCGGTTCGGCAAGGGTGTCATTTTAGCGGTGAACATGAACGAGAGCCTGCTCCCGCTTTCGTCACGACTTAGGAGCTACTAAGCGCGCAAGCCTGACATTTGGCGTGCGCGTAAGGGAATGTAAACAAGTGTCTGCGCTCGGAGACGCCGATATGAATAAATTTTTGGACAGGAGTTCGACTCTCCTCATCTCCACCAAAAACGCTGAGACCCGCTTAAATAGCGGGTCTTTTTCTTTTGTGTACGAAAAATGTACGAATTATCCTTATTTAGAAAAGCTGACCGGGCAGAACGAGCTTTTCTTTTGGGGGAAAGGTTTTGTCAAATTCCTCTGCGGCTGCTTCGTCTACGAAATAACCCTGCGGGGTTGCGTATTCGCCTGTAATTCCGTTAAGATATCCCTTCTCTAACTCCTTGCAAAGAAAGAAGGAAGCGTCCTCGCCCTCCGGCAAACCGTGATAACGGATACCGTAATCGGAGGCAAATGTAAAGCCACTTTTTCCGTAAAAGTCGATATTGCCTTCAAAACAAAGGGTTTTACAGCCGTACTCCCTTGCCTTTTCTAAGGAGTAGTCCAACAGAATTTTGCCGTAACCCTTTCTTTTAAGCTCGGGTGCAATGCAAATCGGTCCCATAGTCATAATGGGTATATCTCTGCCGTCGTCGGCTTTGATATTAGCCCGCATAAACATATTTTGACCGATAATTTTACCGTCAAGCTCCATAACGAAGCTAAGCTCCGGTATAAAGGCCTCGTCATTACGAAGGGTATGAATAACATAATGCTCAAGGCAGCCGGGGCGGTAAACATTCCAGAAGGACTCACGGATTAGATTTTCTACCGTGCGGTAGTCTTCTTTTTTTTCGTTGCGAATTATTAAATTTTTCATTGTAAAAATCCTTTCTTTAATAAAATATCAGAATCGAATTTTCACAATCTCCAAGGTGTTGTTTTTCAAACGGCAATCTCCTAAAAATAAGATATAATCAAGTATTGTTACCTGATATTTTCAGTATATCACATAAGCCTAAAAAAATCTACTTTTTTATTTAAAGCTCTGTCTTTCGGTGCGCTTTTGATATGAAATCGGGATTCCTTTGTGAGAAATTAAAATAATATTACAATTATTCATATTTTCGTAATAAAAATATTATATTATTGTACTTAAATAAATAAGGGTTAATAAGGAAATAAAAAACGGAGGTTGTTTATTTTGCAGTATAAAATACTTATTGTTGACGATGATGAAAACATATGCGAGCTGTTAAGGCTTTATCTTGAAAAGGACGGGTTTGACACAATAGTCGCAAACGACGGCGAGCAGGCGGTGGACTTTGCTTCTAAGTATTCTCCCGACCTTATTTTGCTTGATATTATGCTTCCTAAACTCGACGGCTGGCAGGTGTGCCGCGAAATACGCAAAACAAGCGAAACCCCGATAATTATGCTTACCGCGAAGGGTGAAACCTTCGATAAAATCTTAGGACTGGAGCTTGGCGCCGACGATTATGTTTCAAAGCCCTTTGACACAAAAGAGGTAATCGCCAGAATAAAAGCGGTACTGCGCCGCAGTCACGAAAAGGACAAGGCATCGCAAATAAATGAAGTAAGGTATGATAAGCTTAGAATAAACCTTACTAACTACGAGCTTGAGGTAAACGGAGTTAAAATAGATACGCCGCCTAAGGAGCTGGAGCTTATCTACCATCTTGCGAGCAATCCAAACCGTGTTTATACAAGGGATCAGCTGCTTGACGAGGTTTGGGGCTTCGATTATTACGGGGACTCCCGCACTGTGGATGTCCATGTAAAAAGATTGCGCGAAAAGCTCGAAAATGTTTCGGACGAATGGAGCCTTAAAACGGTCTGGGGCGTGGGCTACAAATTTGAGGTAAAATAGGCTTATGAAGCTTAAGCTTTTTAAAAAATACTTTTTTACAACCTCTCTTATAATAGTATTCAGCCTTTCGGTTATGATGACGATTTTGTCCTTTACGCTTAATAACTACCTTGCAAAGGAAAAATATAAATCACTAAGCAAAAGCTGTACCGAGGTTACGGAGTATATTTCGGAGCTGTCGGACGGTGAAATCGGAGAAGAGGATTTCGTTAAGACCCTGAATGCGATTGCCTCGGTTTCGGATGTGGATATATTTGTTTGCGACAGCGCCGGCAAGGTTATAGTTTGCGGCTGTGACGATTGGGTAAATGAGGGTAAGTGCTTTCATTCCGAAATAATAATACCCGGTAACGCACTCGGCGGTAAGGGCGGGCAAGCCTCTTTCAGGCTCGGCACCCTTGATATTTATAAAAACCCGCATTATATAGCGTCGGAGCCTATTAACAATGGCGAGAACGAACGCATAGGAACGGTTTTCAGCACGGCGCCGCTGTCCGCAATACGGGAGCTTATGCTTACAATAATCAGGCTCTATCTGCTTTCGGCGATTATTCCGATAATATTAATGTTCTTCGCGATTTATACTATGACCTACCGTATGACAAAGCCGTTAAAGCTTATGTCAGAGGCTTCAAAGGCAATGGCGAAGGGCGATTTTTCAAAGCGGATACCGGTAACCAGCGATGATGAAATAGGCGAGCTTGCGGTTTCATTTAACCAGATGACAAACTCCCTTGTCCAGCTTGAGGGAATGAGAAAGAGCTTTGTGGCGAATGTTTCGCACGAGCTTAAAACGCCGATGACCAC
>JAXJVI010000263.1:0-2026 GCA_036308615.1 Acutalibacteraceae bacterium
CGAAAACAAGATCGACGCCGTCATCCATTTTGCGGGCCTGAAGGCCGTGGGTGAGAGCGTGCAGATCCCCCTGCGCTATTATCGCAACAACCTGGACTCCACCCTGACCCTGTGTGAGGTCATGGCGGCCCATGGCTGCAAGCGCCTGGTGTTCTCCTCCTCCGCCACCGTTTACGGCGTTGCTACCGAAATGCCGCTTGTAGAGGGTATGCCGCTGGGTGCCATTAACCCCTACGGCAGAACAAAGCTCTTTATTGAGCATATTTTGTCCGACCTATACACGGCGGATAACGACTGGTGCGTAGCTTTGCTTCGCTATTTCAATCCTATCGGTGCGCACAAGAGCGGCCTTATCGGCGAGGATCCTAAGGGTATTCCGAATAATCTTATGCCCTATATTTCGCAGGTTGCGGTAGGCAAGCTTGAAAAGCTTCATGTTTTCGGCAACGATTACAATACGGTTGACGGAACCGGCGTGCGTGACTATATCCATGTAGTTGACCTGGCTGTAGGCCATGTTAAGGCTATCGATTGGGCGCTTAAGAATAAGGGCTGTGAGGCTATCAACCTCGGCACAGGCAACGGCACAAGCGTAATTGAGCTTAAGGACGCTTTCCAAAAGGCAAGCGGAATTGAAATTCCTTTTGTTATCGACCCGCGCCGCCCCGGAGATCCTGACGAGGTTTATGCCAATGCCGATAAGGCGAAAGAGCTCCTCGGCTGGACTGCGAAGTACGGCATTGACGAAATGTGCGAGGACACCTGGCGTTGGCAGAAAAACAACCCTAACGGTTACGAGGAATAATAAAACAGGACGGCTTCTGCCGTCCTCATATACCCGCCTGTGGCGCAGCTGGATAACGCAGCAGATTCCGATTCTGAAGATCGGGGGTTCGAATCCCTTCAGGCGGGCCAAAGCCCCAAAGGCATATGTCTTTGGGGCTTACTTATTTTTTGTGAGAAAGTTCGGTCTTTTATTCACTATTTATTTTTCGTACAGGGCGTTACCGTCAATGCAAGGAAAGTCCGGATGTTCGCTTTCAAACCCTTTAATGGATATAAAGCCGATTTTTCCTATTTTAAGCTTTGGAATATCCCTTACCTGCTTTATTTCTTCCTCAATCTGTTTATAGGTCATAGGAGAAATTAAATATTTCGCTTCATAAATATCAAAGGCGTCCTTTGTTTGTAAAACCACATCAAATTCACCGTTTTTCTTCGCTTTTGAATCGTCGTAGTAATAGGTGCCGATATTCAGTATTCCCTTTAATTTACCGCTTTGAACTTGCAGAGAAAAATACGAACGGCAGATTTCTTCAAATCGGTGGGATATAAAGGTTATGATGGAATCCTTTATATATTCCTCATAAAACGCCTTCGCACCTAAAACCTGCAAGGCACTCTTATTGTTGTAAACATAGGTGAAGAAAAAGCGGAGGAGGTTGTCGGTCATCTCATAACGAATCTTTTTGTTGTCATTCGGTTTGTTTATAGGTGCAATTTTGGAAATAAGTTCCATATTAAGCAAAACCTTTAACTGCTTGCTTAAAAGCCCGTTTCCCTCCATAGAAAGCTTGGACTCAATTTCGCTGTATTTCTTTTTGCCGTTTGCAATAGAGAAAAAAATTCGCTCGGCATTGCTTCCTCCCGATAAATCGGAAATCAGCAAATTATCCGCATAATGAAAGATTGCATTAGAGGGATTTAATACGGTAGATATAATGTTTTCTTCTAATGATTTGGTGGGGTCCAACAACTCGTTTACAAAGGGAGAACCGCCGAACACGGCATACATTGCCGCCTTATCGTAAGGGCTTTTGTTCGGATAAAAGCCGGCGGTTGTTCTGTAATCCAATTCCTTCAGACAAATAACCGATGTGAATCTGCCGTAAAGTGCATTACCCTCGCCTAACAAATCCTTCATCATAGAAATATGGGAACCCGAAATAAAAAGCCGTATATTTTTAATATGATTATCAATAATGCTTTGGAATGTGGAATCGACAGTTTTAGGCTTTGTAAACTC
>JAXJVI010000264.1:0-3315 GCA_036308615.1 Acutalibacteraceae bacterium
AAATATTAGTCTGCGACAGTATTAAAAATATCGGTCATACCGAGGCAAAGCGGGTGACCCTTAGGGGCATATCCGCCCCTCCTGAGCTTGACGGAATTAAGGATATAAAGCAAAACGGAGATACAGTAAGCTTTTTATACAGCGGAAGTCCGACAGTGCTCCTAAGCGCGCTTTCAAAGCTCCCGATTACCGATATTAATATAGCAGAACCCGATTTGGAGGAAATATTTATGCACTACTACGCAAAGGAGAAGCAGAAATGACTCTTATAAAGCACGAGCTTAAAACAGGCAAAAACAGCCTTATCATTTGGACGGCTATAATCTCCTTTATGCTTGCTCTCTGTATTTTTATTTATCCGCAAATGGGCAGTCAGATGAGCGAAATCAGCGGAATGTTTGCAAATATGGGCAGCTTTTCGGCGGCTTTCGGTATGGATAAGATAAATTTCGGCGAGTTTTCCGGCTTCTTTGCCGTTGAATGCGGCAATGTGTTAGGACTCGGCGGCGCATTTTTTGCGGCTTTGCTCGGCATTTCCGCCCTTTCAAAGGAGGAAAAGGAGCACACCGCCGAATTTCTTTTGACCCACCCGATAAGCCGTACGGCTGTGGTTTTACATAAGCTCTGCGCAATATTTTTACAGCTTATTATACTTAACCTCGCGGTTGTCGGGGTTACTGCCCTTTCGGTTTTAATTATCGGCGAAGAGCCCGATGTATACAAGCTGTTCCTTCTTTTCCTCGCATACTTTATAATGCAGCTTGAAACCTGTGCTGTTTGCTTTGGCATTTCGGCGTTTATAAGCTCTAATTCGGCGGGTATAGGTCTCGGTGCCGCCGCCATGTTCTATTTTCTTAACATAGTTGCAAATCTTACCGAAAAGGCGGAGTTTTTAAAATTCCTTACCCCCTTTGGTTATACCGACGGCGCTGATATACTCTCAAGCGGTAAAATTGAGCTTAAATATCTAACTTTGGGTCTTATTTTTACGGTAATCGGCATTGCCTCCGCATTTTATAAGTACAATAAAAAGGATATTGCTTGATATTATAGGAAAAGTATGTTAAAATTGAAACAATATTTTTAGAAGGTGAAGTAAAAATGAAAACAGTAGTATCGGTTATCGGCAAGGACGCCGTGGGCATTATCTCAAAGGTAAGCGCGGTCTGTGCGGACTGCGGCGCTAATATTGTGGATATTACCCAGTCGGTCTTGCAGGATATGTTCGTAATGGTAATGCTTACGGAGATAGGCGGGCTTAACTGCTCCTTTACCGAATTTTCGGACAAAATGAAGGCTCTCGGAACAGACAACAATCTCGACATCCGCGTTATGCACGAGGATATTTTTAATTCAATGCACCGTATTTAAAGGGGTAGTATATGCTTAACATTAATGATATAATGGAAACCATTAATATGATTTCCGAGGAAAATCTTGACATACGCACAATCACAATGGGTATTTCCCTTTTGGATTGCGCCGATTCCGACATTAAGCGCTCCTGTGACAAGGTTTATGAGAAAATCACCCGCCTTGCGGGCAACCTTGTTAAAACAGGCGAGGACATCGAGCGGGAATACGGTATTCCTATTATAAACAAACGCATTTCGGTAACGCCTATTGCCCTTTTAGCGGCAAACGGCGGCGACCCCGTTATGTATGCAAAAACCCTCCAGCGCGCGGCGGACGCAACGGGGGTAAACTTTATCGGCGGATATTCAGCTCTTGTACATAAGGGATTTTCTGCCGGGGACGAGGCGCTTATCCGCTCTATCCCCGAGGCGCTGTCTGTTACCGATAATATCTGCTCTTCGGTCAACATCGGCTCTACAAAGTCGGGCATTAATATGGACGCTGTAAAGCTTATGGGCGAGGTTGTAAGGCAAACCGCCGAGATTACCGCCGACCGCGAGTGTATCGGCTGTGCAAAGCTTGTTGTGTTCTGCAACGCGGTTGAGGATAACCCCTTTATGGCAGGCGCGTTCCACGGCGTCGGCGAGCCTGATTGCGTAATTCATGTGGGTGTTTCGGGTCCCGGCGTTGTTCAGGCGGCGCTCAAAAAATGCCCCAACGGGGATTTAGGTCAGGTTGCCGAAACCATAAAGCGCACCGCCTTTAAGATAACCCGTATGGGTCAGCTTGTGGGAACCGAGGCTTCAAAGCGTCTGGGCGTTCCCTTCGGTATAGTTGACCTCTCCCTTGCCCCCACCCCCGCCGTCGGCGATTCGGTAGCCCATATTTTAGAGGAAATGGGTCTTGAAACCTGCGGTATTCACGGCACAACCGCGGCGCTGGCTCTGCTTAATGACGCGGTTAAAAAGGGCGGCGTTATGGCTTCCTCCTCTGTAGGGGGGCTTTCGGGCGCGTTTATCCCCGTTACCGAGGATGCCGGTATGATTGACGCGGCGCGTTCGGGCGACCTTCAGCTCGAAAAATTAGAGGCTATGACCGCCGTTTGCTCTGTAGGTCTTGATATGATAGCAATTCCCGGAGAAACCCCCGCTGAGGTTATTTCAGCTATTATAGCCGATGAGGCGGCAATCGGTATGGTAAACTCCAAAACCACCGCTGTAAGGGTTATCCCCGCAATCGGCAAAAAAGCGGGCGAGGAGCTTAATTTCGGCGGACTTTTAGGCTCAGGTCCTATTATGAAGGTAAACCTTAACAAGAGCCCCAAGAAGTTTATCGACCGTGCCGGCAGAATTCCCGCCCCGCTCCAGAGTCTCAAGAACTAAGCTATGAAAAAAAGTAATATAGTACTTATAGGTATGCCCGGTGCGGGCAAAAGCACGGTCGGCGTTGTGCTTGCGAAAACGGCGGCGCTTGAATTTGTGGATACCGACCTTCTGATACAAAAGCAAACAGGCAGAAAGCTTCAGGAAATCATCGATAATGACGGTATCGACGAATTTCTGAAAATCGAGGGTGAGATTATTTCAAGGGTTGACTGTAAAAACAGCGTAATTGCCACAGGCGGGAGCGCGGTTTTCTCTGAGAGCGCGATGAATAATCTCCGCCGTGACGGTGTTATCGTTTTCCTTGATGTTCCGCTTGCGGAAATAAAACGCAGAGTGGATAACATAACTACCCGCGGTATTGCGATGAAGTCGGGCGAAACACTTGAAACGGTATATAATGAGCGGCTTCCGCTTTACAAAAAATACGCCGATATAACCGTTGACTTAGCCGACACCGAGCACACGGTCAAAAAAATTCTCGAAGCGTTACAATAAAAAATTTGTCAGGTGTTTTTAAAAGGAAAAATTGCCAAACCTTTAAAAAACACTTGACAAACGCTTATAAATATTATAT
>JAXJVI010000265.1:0-2439 GCA_036308615.1 Acutalibacteraceae bacterium
ATTCGTCCATGTTGAAGGTTACAACGTTAGCGAATGAAAGCTCGCCGTTTTGGTTCATTGTGTAGAGCTCCTTGTAAACGCCGATGGGCGATGAGCCTGTGGGAAGTCCCAAAACAAAGGGACGGTCCTCTTTGTGGTTCTTTATTTTCTGAGCGATATAGTTTGCCGCCCATTTGCACATATTGTCATAGTTATCCTGAATTACAACTCTCATATTTCAAATACTCCTTGAAAATTTCAAATTTAGTTTTTCAGTGACGGGGGAAACCTTTGTTACAGTTTTGATTCTGCTTTTTATTTTTCCCTCTTACGACTCACATACAGCCGTGGCAGCATCCGCCGAATCTTTCGATAACCGCCAAACCTCGTCAACCTTCCGGTCCCGGCGCTAATAGTCCTGAGTTGCTCCTTTCAGTCAAGGCTATTTTATATAGATACTCATTTAACAAGCGGAAAATGCGAAAGCGAAAATATTCGGGATATTGGTTACGCTGACCCCGAAATATATAACAAAGTAACACTTTCCCATAATCACTATGCATTTTATCATACACACCGCCAAAAGTCAAGCGGATATTGACGGGAATGCAAGGCATCAGTATCTGCTTTGGCTTTTTTCTAAGCTGTCATCCTGAGCGGTCGCCGAAGGCGAATTTGCAAAGCAAATAGTCGAAGGATCCCCTTGGTATGACACAAAGGTTAGTCGCCGAATGGGATTCTTCGACTAAACCGCTGCCGCGATTTTGCCCTTCGGGCACCGCTCAGAATGACATTTTAATAAAAAGTAAATGCTGTTGCCGTGGAGCGGAATGGCGCACACATGGGTGCGCCGCTACGAATATTCTTAAAAACTTTTTATCCTGCCTTTAGTGCACACAAAAAAGCAAGCAACTTTTTAGAGTATTTGACAATATTATTATTGACAAGTTTATAGAATTTGTAATATAATCTTAATAAATATGGTCATTTTTTGTAAAAACAAACGCGGATTTTGCCGAATGACCTCTTTGAACGGACTATTATGAGGGATACAGGATGAGTTACTTTAATGCCGAGATTGAAACAATGCCGAGAGAAAAGCTCTCAAGGCTGCAGCTCAGCCGTCTTGTCAGGATGGTGGACTACTGCATAAATAACGTACCGTTTTACAGGGAAAAGCTCAAAAGCGCGGGCGTTACATCATCTGAGGATATCAGGACGCTTGAGGATATCCAAAAGCTTCCGTTTACAACCAAGGACGATTTAAGGGAAAATTACCCCGACGGACTGCTTGCGGTGCCTTACGATAAGATCGCGCGTATCCACGCTTCGTCGGGCACAACGGGAAAGCCCACAATAGGCTACTATACAAAGTATGACATGGAGATCTGGGCGCAGGCAGCCGCCAGAGTATTAAAGCTCAACGGAATCGAGGAAAGCGACATAATGCAGATTTCGGTAGGCTACGGGCTGTTTACGGGCGCGCTGGGATTTCATCAGGGAGCCGAGAAAATAGGCTGCACAATAGTACCTGCCTCAACGGGAAACACGCGCAAGCAGATAGTTATGATGCACGACGTGGGAGTGACCGCGCTCATGGCAACTCCCTCATACGCCACCTACCTTTCGGATTTGGTGGCCGGCTCGCAGATCCCTCGAAGCGAGTTCCGTCTTAAAAAGGTGCTGCTCGGCGCGGAAAGATGCACGGCGAGGATGCGTGAAACAATAGAGAAAAACTTAGGCGTAGTCACCGCCGACAACTACGGACTTACCGAGTGCTTCGGCCCCGGGGTGGCAGGAGAATGTTACTGTCACGCGGGAATGCACATCAGCGAGGACATCTTCTACCCCGAGATAATCGACCCCGAAACAGGCAGAGTCCTGCCCGACGGCGAAAAAGGAGAGCTTGTGTTCACCTCGCTTATGCGCGAGGGTATGCCGCTTCTGCGCTACCGCACAAAGGATATTACCTCGCTCAACCGCGAAAAATGCGCCTGCGGCAGAACGAGCGTACGCATGCGCGCTCCTTTTGCGCGAACCGACGATATGTTTGTGTTCAAGGGAGTAAATGTATTTCCGTCGCAGATCGAATGTGCAATAGACGCTGTTAAGGGGCTCAGTCCTCACTACCACATCAGGCTTGAAAGGCACGGCTACAGCGACAGCGCAACATTGTTTGTTGAGCTTGATACGCCAAAGGATTTGCTTTCCGACGCGGAGCTTGCCGCAATTGAGGAACAGCTCCAAAGAAATCTTAGGGAAATCGTTATTGTAAAAATCAACACAAGGCTTGTAAACCCCGAAACCCTGCAAAGGTACACGGGAAAGGCAAAAAGAGTTGAGGATTTAAGATATTCCGAGTAATCTTGGTATCAGGAGATTATGAGATGGTACAAAAAGCAAAAAAGAGGATATGGTACTGGGACATCCTGAGAATCGCCGCAATGGTGTTCCTTGTTG
>JAXJVI010000266.1:0-3289 GCA_036308615.1 Acutalibacteraceae bacterium
ACATCAGCTCGGGTTTTGACCCCGCTTTCCGAAACGAAAAGCACATTATTTGAAACAAGGCTTTTAAGACGCGCGCTGTTCTCGGTATCGACCGAAAAATCCTTTAAATTACGGTTGTTTACGCCGATTATCCTTGCCCCCGCGCGCTGGGCTGAAATAACCTCGTTTTCGTCGTGCGCCTCCACAAGGGCGGAAAGCCCAAGCGAATCGCAAATATTAATATACTCCTTTATTCTCGCTTCGTCAAGTATCGAGCAGATAAGCAGTACCGCCGATGCTCCTAAAAGCCGCGCCTTATAAATCATATATTCGTCCACCGTAAAGTCCTTGCGAAGACAGGGGATAGAGACATTCGCGGAAATTTCGCTTAAATATTCATCGCTCCCTAAAAACCACTTAGGCTCGGTAAGCACAGAAATGCAGTCCGCGCCCGCCCTTTCGTAGTCCCTCGCAATCTCTAAGTAAGGAAAATCGGGGGCGATTATTCCCTTTGAGGGGGAGGCCTTTTTACACTCGCAAATAAACGAAATGCCCTCTTTTTTAAGCGCATTTTCAAATTCAAAGTTCTTTTTGGGTAGCTGTTCCGCCTGATTTCTTAATTCATCAAGGGGTAATTCCCTTTTCTCCGCCTCTGTGCGCTGTTTTGCGTAGTCGGCGAGCCTGTCGAGCACCGTCATTGCTTTTCACCCGAATTGCTTACTTCTATAAGCCCCTCAAGCACCTTTAGCGCCGCGCCCGAATCAATAAGCTGACCCGCGAGGGCAACACCCTCCGCCATAGTCTCCGCCTTGCCGCCTATGTAAAGTGCCGCGCCGGCGTTTAACAGCACCGCGTCACGCTTAGCGCCCTTTTCGCCGCCGAGTATCGCCCATGTAATAGCGGCGTTCTCCTCCGGACTGCCGCCCACAAGGTCGGACTTTTGACAGCGTTTAAGTCCGAAATCCTCGGGAGCTATTGTATAGGTCTTGTACCAGCCGTCCTTAAATTCGCATACGGTTGTGGGCGCACTTAAAGATATTTCGTCTAATTTATCCTTGCCGTAAACCGCCATACCCCGCTTAACGCCGAGGCTCATAAGCACCTTGGCGAGCGGCTCGACCAAATACTCGTCATACACGCCTAAAAGCTGATATTTAGGACTGCCGGGATTTGTAAGCGGGCCTAAGATATTGAAAACCGTGCGGAAGCCGAGCTCTTTTCTTATCGCTCCCACATATTTCATAGAAGTGTGGTATTTCTGCGCGAAGAAAAAGCACATTCCCACCTTTTCCAATAGCTCCTTGCACTTTTCGGGGCTTTGCTCGATGTTTACGCCCAGAGCCTCAAGGCAGTCGGCAGTGCCGCATTTTGAGGAGGCGGCGCGGTTGCCGTGTTTTGCGACCTTCATTCCGCCCGCCGCCGCCACAAGGGCGGAGGTGGTAGAAATATTAAAGCTGTGGGCGTTGTCTCCGCCCGTGCCGACTATCTCAAAAAGCTCCATATCCGTATCAAGCTTTAACGCGTGCTCCCGCATAGCGGCGG
The DNA here is from genome assembly GCA_036308615.1 of Acutalibacteraceae bacterium. Taxonomy (GTDB): domain Bacteria; phylum Bacillota; class Clostridia; order Oscillospirales; family Acutalibacteraceae; genus UBA737. Next base: position 1,522 of record JAXJVI010000266.1, read on the forward strand.
CACAGCCCGCGATTTCATCGGTGGTTTCGGCTCTCGCGCTCTTGGTCGAAAGCGCCGCCAAAAACGCCGCGTTCTGGGTGGGGGAGGTCTCGCCGCCCATAATCTCATTCATTACGGCGTACGCCTCATCATAGCTTAAATCGCCCTTATTTACAATCTTTACAATAGCTTCCTTAATCATAAAGAACACTCCTTAATAAAATTTTCAAGCATTGTTTTGCCGCTCGGCGTCATTATCGATTCCGGGTGGAACTGCACGCCGAAAACGGGATATTCCGTGTGCATAACCGCCATTACCTCGCCGTCCGCCGTTTCGGCGGTCACTCTTAAACAGTCGGGCAGGGTTTCCTTATTTGCCGCAAGGGAATGGTAGCGCGCAACCTCGGTTTTTTCGTTACAGCCCTTAAACAAGGGACAGGTTAAATCGAGGGTGGCTTCAGACTGCTTACCGTGCATAAGCTCCTTTGCGTAGGTGATTTCCGCTCCGTAAGCCGCGCAGATAGCCTGATGACCGAGACACACGCCCAAAATCGGTATCTCCCCGCCCAATTCCTTTACGCAGTCTATAATTACTCCCGCGTCCTCGGGTCTGCCGGGACCCGGAGACAAAATTATTCGGTCGGGGGAGAGCTCCCTTATTTCCTTAACCGTCATTTCATCATTGCGGATAACCTTAATTTGGGGCTCGATTTCGCCTATCAGCTGATAAAGGTTATAGGAAAAGCTGTCGTAATTATCTATAAGCAGTATCATAAATCTTCCTCCCCCGCGAGCCTTAAGGCGTTTACTACCGCCTTCGCCTTGTTTATACATTCCTCAAATTCCTTATTCGGGTCGGAGTCGGCAACGATTCCCGCACCGCTCCTAACAAATACCTTGCCGTTTTTCTTGTAGGCAATGCGTATTGCAATACAGGTGTCGGTATTCCCCGTAAAATCGATATATCCTATCGCGCCGCCGTAAATTCCGCGCTTGTTGTTTTCAAGCTCGCCTATTAGCTGGCACGCCCTTAATTTCGGCGCACCCGAAAGGGTCCCCGCGGGCAGTACCGCCTCCACCGCGTCAAGCCCGTCACAGCCGTCACGGATTTCGCCCCTTACGGTAGAGCCTATGTGCATAACATGGGAATACCGCTCTATACTGTGGAGCTTTTCGACCTTTACCGTCCCTAATTTGCTTATTTTACCGAGGTCGTTTCTGCCAAGGTCAACAAGCATATTATGCTCCGCAAGCTCCTTTTTGTCGGCAAGCAGTCCTTTTTCCAGCTCCTTGTCCTCTTCCTCGGTTTTGCCCCTCGGTCTTGTTCCCGCAAGGGGAAAGGTGTGTAAAACCCCATCCTCAAGCTTTACAAGGGTTTCGGGGGATGCGCCCGTAACCTCCACATCGGTGCCCGAAAAATAGAACATATAGGGCGAGGGGTTTATGGTACGGAGAATTCGGTAGGTGTTTAAAAGACTGCCCTTAAAAGGCGCGCTTAGGCGGTTGGAAAGGACTATTTGGAAAATGTCACCCTCCTTTATATGGTGCTTTGCCTTTTCGACCATTCGGCAGTACTGTTCCCTGTTAAAAAGCGGTGTGACCTCGCCTAAAAGCCGTCCGCCCACCTCCTTTTTTCTGTCCCCGTTTCGGAGCAGGTCGGCAAGTCTTTTAAGCTCCTCTACCGCTTTTTCGTACTCTTTTTCGGGATTGTTAAGGGGCATATTTACTATAAGCACGATTTTCTGCTTAACATTATCAAAGGCGATAACCTTGTCGAACAGCATTAAAT
>JAXJVI010000267.1:0-1616 GCA_036308615.1 Acutalibacteraceae bacterium
GAGGGCCAACCGTTAGGTTGGCGAGGGGATTCCCGTAATTGGTGGATACTTAGGTTTGTTGAAGCCCAAATATATCCCTCCACCGCCTTTCGGCGGTCCCCCTCCCTTTAGGCAAGGGAGGCTAAAATTCATATAATTCCAACATTTAATAAAGAATCTAAATTTTTTATTTACAATCCATAAATAATGTGCTACACTATGTATGCAACACAAATTTAATTCGGCAAACTGTAAGAGAAGTGTTTTTATTTCGGTAAAAACGCATTCTCTATTTTGGCTTTCTCTTATGGTTTGCTAAAGTTGTGTTGCAGCAATGTGGAGCTATGCGTTTTTCGGTGTGTATAGCCTCGCGTTATACACACTTTTTTGTTTTTGCGGCAATTTTAGGTGTAAGAAAGCCGCCCTTGTGTCTCAGGCGGCATATATATTATACTATAAAATCCGTAAAAATACAAGACTTGTAACTCCAAATACATTGTAATATAATTTACCTTGAGGAGGGAGAAAATGAAAGAAAAGAAAAAGGAAAAGAAGATATCGGTCGTAAAAAATAATCTCTATTTTTTAGGTCTCCTATGGAAAATCAGTCCTATGGGTGTTGTATTGTGTTTTTTGGAAATATTTATTCAGTACGCTTTTTGGGTTTTCTATTCGGTTATTTTTTATGCAGTACCTGTTCGGCAGCGGAGAGGGGCTCAGAAGCTTTCCAGAAATCGCAATATTTATTGTAGTGTCGCTGTTGATTAATATCATTTTCCGTGCCTTTTCGCAGTGGTATTGGCAAATATACACTGCAAAATTTGATATAAGGGTGCATTACGGTCTTAATATGAAGCTTTTCAGTAAGGCACAGTCGGTGGATGTTTCTTGCTTTGAAACCCCTGAATTTTATAATACATACACCAAAGCCGCCACCGAGGCAAGCGGTCGCGCCCGAGAGGTATTGAATCAGTGTTCAGAGGCGGTGAGCTCGTTTTTCTCGTCTGTATATGTCATTGTGACTATGGCACTTATAACCCCGTGGTCATTGGTTTTTATAGCCCTACCGCTCTTCGGAAATATGTATTTAGGAAAAAAGCTCGCAAAATTAGGCTTCAAGGAAAACGAGGAAACTACAGGGGATAGACGGAGACTTGACTATGTTGACCGCATAATTTATTTTAGAAAATATGCAGGCGAGCTGCGCCTTACAAACATATATAAGGTGCTTGAAAGTATGTTTAAAAAATCCGCTGATGATGTTACTGATGTAAAATTAAAATATGCCCCTAAACGCGCTGTTATGAGTGCAATTAAAAGTATTTTAATGTTCCTTTTGGGGTATGAGGGTATGTGGCTTTGCGCCGCTGTTTTAGCCCTGAACGGCACAATAGCAATCAGTCAGGCGATAGTCCTTATAAATGCGATTACAAGTGTTTCGTGGATGATTAACCATTTTGAAGAATCCACTACTAAATGCTCTGAAAATGCCTATTTTATTGAAAATCTTAAAACATTTTTAGATTTTGTACCGCAAATTGATGAAACAAAGGGCGGAAAAGAACCGCCAAAAGAGGCGGAAACCTTAGAATTTAAAAATGTCTCCTTTAGCTATAAGGGTCAAAAGGGCTTGGCGC
>JAXJVI010000268.1:0-6326 GCA_036308615.1 Acutalibacteraceae bacterium
ATATAGGCTCAATACCTAAAAAACCGCTTTCCCTGATTTCGGGGGACGGCATTTCCCGCATAACAAGATTTCCGCCTAATTTGCCGTAGAAAAGATACTCACAGCCCTCGTTAAGCTTCTCTGCCAAATATTTTTGATTAAAAAGGGTTACGGTCATATATCCGCTGTCATCAGCCGCCGTAAACTTATAAAGGGTCATACCCCTGCGTATGTAAGCAGAATTGACCGGCGAGACTATCTTCGCCTTAACGCAAACATTCTCACCGAACGGACACTCGGAAATATAGGTTATATTTCGCCAATCAAGGTACGCGCGCGGATAAAAACGCAGAAGGGCACCGACCGTATCGATGCCCTTTTTACGCAAAAGCTCCGCCCGCTTTTCACCCACGCCCTTTAAATACTGAATGTCGGTGGAAGCTGTCAGCATAAGATTTCTCCCTTAAAATAAGATTAAAACCTACTCAACCGAAAGAATGTAGTAATATACAGGCTGTCCGCCGTTTATTACGGTAATTTCGGTCTTTGAGCCGTATTTTGCCTGAATTTCCTCTTCAAGTGCCGCCGCCTGCTCGTCGGTCACATCCTCGCCGTAAATAACGGTAACAAACTGACTGTCACGCTTAACCATCTTCTTTAAAAGGTTTAAAACCGCCTTGTCAAGCTCGGTTTCCGTAAAGGCAATCTTGCCGCCCAGCATTGCCAAAAGCTCGCCCTTTTTAATCTGGTGTCCGTCAAAATCGGAGTCACGCGCGGCAAAGGTAACCTGACCCGTAGCAATGCGCTCGGTAGCCTTCTGCATCTCGATAGCGTTCGCCTCAACGTCCGTATCGGGGTCAAATGTAAGCATTGCGGAAATACCCTGGGGAATGGTTCTTGTGTGGATTACAATAACCTTTCTGGTGCTAAGGGGTATCGTCTGCTCCGCCGCCATAATAATGTTTTTATTGTTCGGCAATACATATACCGTTTCGGCGGGGGTTGCTTCGACAGCCCTTAAAATATCGTCAGTGCTGGGGTTCATAGTCTGACCGCCGCTAACTACAGTATCAACGCCTAAGTCCTTAAACAGGCTCGCAAGTCCCTCACCGGCGCAGACCGATACAAAGCCTACGGGCTTTGTGGGAGTTACGGGAGTAAAGGTCTCGGTGCGGTCGGCAGACTTCGCCGGCTTCTGCTTAGCACTTTCGGAATCGTGCTTAGCACGCTCGTGCTGGTCGCGCATATTCTCTATCTTCATATGAACAAGCTGACCGAAGGTAAGCGCCTTTTCAATAGCATTACCGGGGTGGTCGGTATGAACATGTACCTTTATAATCTCGTCATCGTCAACTACAACCACGCAGTCGCCTATTGTCTCAAGATATGCCCTTAAATCGGAGGGCTCCTTAGCCTCATCCTTATCACGGTTAACGATAAACTCGGTGCAGTAGGTAAAGGTTATTTCGGTTTCAAACTCTCCCGCCGCGCTTCTTGCGGTTTCCTCTTCGGCAGAGTCTTCAGCTACAGCGTTGGATTTAATCATAACGCCGTCTTTAAACACCGACATCATACCCTCAAGTATTGTAACAAAGCCCTTGCCGCCCGCGTCAACAACCCCTGCCTTTTTGAGAGTAGGAAGTAATTCGGGAGTCTGCTCCAAAGCGATTTTCGCGCCCTCAATAGCGGCGTCAAAAACACCCAAAGCGTCCTTTCCCTCTCCGAGTGCCGCTTTTGCGTGCTCGGAAGCCACACGAGCTACGGTAAGTATAGTTCCCTCGGTCGGCTTCATAACCGCCTTGTATGCCGCCTCAACTCCAAGCTCAAAGGCGGCGGCAATATTTTCTGCCGTAGCATACTCAGCATCGCCTATTCCTTTAGAAAAGCCCCTGAAAAGCAGAGAGGTAATAACGCCTGAGTTGCCCCTTGCGCCGCGAAGAAGTGCGGAGGCGTTGACCTTTGCGACCTTTCCCGCGGTTTCGCCGCTTAATTTTTCAAGCTCCCTTGCGGAATTACCGAGGGTCATAGACATATTTGTTCCCGTATCTCCGTCGGGTACGGGGAAAACATTCAAATCATCGATTTGCTTGCGGTTGTTAGTAAGATTATTCGCGGCGGAAATCATAGCGTCGCGTAAAGTATCGCCGTTAAACAAATAAAACACTCCTTAACTAGGTTATTCCTTAATTCCGTCTATTTTAATTGTAACCTTATTAACGGTGATTCCCGCCGTTTCCTTTACAGCGTATTTCACCTTTTCGGTAATGCTGGCGGCGATTGCGTTTATGTTCATTCCGTAGGTAACCACGATATGAAGCTCAACCGAAATCCCGTCCGCGTCCCCTGTGACGCAAATTCCCGTATCGGGATGCTCCGCCTTTGAGAGCTTGCTGAAAAGCCTCTGCTTACTGCCGCTGGGCACCATACCCACAACGCCGAAGCAAGAAGTGACCTCGTGTCCTATTAGCTTTGAAAGATATGTTTCCGAAATATCGATTGTGCCGAGTCTTGTTTCATAAGCTATCATAATATATCCTCCTATTAATTATTGAAATTATATGATTCAATCGAAAAATAAATATCGCTCACAGAGGAATTATTTACATTTTCGATATGGTCATTGTAAAAAAGCACGCCCATTCTGTAGCATACCGGGATAAAGGGCATTTCGCTCTGCAGTACCGAGGCAACATCCGATACGGTGTTTTTGCCGTCATAAAGCCCCGCCATAAGCTCTGCGGCGGTTGCGCTCTCCTCGTTTTCCTGTGCGTTTTCGGCATCTTCTGCGGCTTCAACAGTTGAAGACTCATCATTATCGTTTCCTTGATATTTAACGCCGTAGGCGGCACTTCCGCCCTCGGTAACAAGACCGGATAAGTCCATATTAGGGGTCAAGGCAACCTCGCCTAAATAAAGCTGAAAATCCCCCGACTCCAAAGCCGCTTTATAATCCTCATAGGATTTTTCAACCACATTAATTTTAATTCCGCAATTCATAAGCTGATTAGCTATAAGCTGTGCCGCGGCGGCACGGGTTCTGTTTTCGCTGTTTACAAGCATATTAAGCTGAAGACGGATGCCGCCCTTTTTGCGGATTCCCTTATCGTCTACACTATTATATCCTATTTTCTCCAAATTCTCAATAGTTATTTCTTGATTTGCGGCAGTTTCTATGTTTTGAACAGATTTCACCGGCTTCCAAACCGGGTTAAAAAAGCCGGTTGCGGCTATGGCGTTGTTGTAATAACCGTCCCTGCAAACTGCGGCACGGTCAATTCCCGCCGAAATCGCCTGGCGGAGTTCATTCAAGCCCAAATCACCGTAGGACTGATTTACCCCGATATAAACTATATGATTTATATTAATATTAACCTTTTCTCCGCTCATTCTAAGGATATTACCGTCCGAAATATCGCTGTAATACATATCCGCCGCGCCTATTTCGACATAATGCGAGAGCGATTCGCCGTCGGGCGCGTTAATAAGGCGTATTTCCTTAACCGAGTAATCCGATGCATTGGCTAAAGACGCTTCGTTCAGTACAAGCCTTGTGAGAGACTCGTCAACCTTGTACCGCCCACAGCCTATCGGCGGTAAAGCCACGCTGTCCGAGGTGGTCTGCTTTTCACTTCCGCTTTTAAGTATAGGAAAATCAAGCAGATTTGTAAAATACGGGTCGGCCTTTGATAATTTAAAAACCACGGTATTTGAACCTTGAGCCGACGCGGATTCCGCCGAATAAAGCTTATACGCGTATTCTGTGGAAGACTTTTTCGCAAGATTAAAGGAATAAACTACATCCTCAGCCGTGAGCGCGCTTCCGTCCGAAAAAGCAACGCTTTTAAGGGCTACGGTGCATACCTTGCCGTCAAGCTCTACCCGCTCGGCAAGGCTGTAGCTTGCGTTAAACTCATTATCAAGCTTGACAAGCGGCTCATAAATCAGCTTGCAAAGCTGACGGTTAGAGTCGGTCGTCGCGGTATAAGGGTCAAAGGTATCCGACGCGGAATAAAGCAAGGTTATATAGTCCCTATTAGCAGAGGCAGTATTTTCGGTGCCGATCGGTAAATCGGAGGATGTGCCGCCTGTATTGCCGCGGCATCCCGAAAGCAAAAGGAGCATTGCCGCAACTGTAATCACGGTTAACTTTTTTAATATCTTCACTTTTAATGCTCCTCTCCTATTCGTTTACCTTACTGCTATTCTCTCTATTCCCACCGTACGGCCGGTTTTAGCGTTTATATCAAAAATACAGCCGCAAAGCATACATTCGCCGTCTGCCAATTCAAATTTTGAGGGGTCGCCGTCCTTAAGGCGGTTAATTATTATTTCGGGTTTTACCCCTAACACCGAGTTTATGGGACCCGTCATACCAAGGTCGGTAATATAACCGGTGCCGCCGCTTAAAATCTGCTCGTCTGCGGTCTGAATATGGGTATGCGTTCCGAAAAATACCGATACCTTGCCGTTAAGATAAAGCGCAAGAGCCCGCTTTTCGCTTGTGGCCTCGGCGTGAAAATCAACGGCTATAATCTTAGCTCCCGCTCCCCTCGCCTTTTCGATTAATTCATCCGCCGCCTTAAAGGGACAGGAAGCCCCCAGCTTTTCAAGATAAATTTTTCCGCTCAAATTTATAATCGCCGCGGTCACATACCCGAGGTCAACAAGGCACATTCCCTTTCCGTTTTGAGCTTCAGGGAGATTGTGGGGTCTTAATATAAATTCCTTTTCATCGAGATAATCGTAAACCTGCTTACGCCTTAACGAGTGATTGCCTCCTGTTATTACATCTGCCCCGCAGGCAAAAAGACTGTCTGCACTCTCGGGCAAAACGCCGTTTCCGTCCGCCGAGTTCTCGCCGTTTATTATCACCATATCAATGTTTTTTTCTTTTTTAAGTCTCGGCAATATGCGCCTTACCTCGCCGCAGCCGATACTGCCGCACACATCACCGACTGCAAGCAATCTCATAATTTTCCCCCAAAGCACAAAAACTCACATTAATATATTATAACATAAATTTTACATATTTCAACGAAAAGTATTGACAAAATTTTTTTAATAGGGTAAAATCATTAAGTCGATAGAACTTCGGGGTGTAGCGCAGTTGGTAGCGCGCGACATTTGGGACTAAGAGAACGGTTCAACCCCCTCACCTTGAAAAACCGCTTAAACACTGGGTTTTCGGGAGTTTCAAACTTCGATTTTTAGGTTTTGACCCTATATTTGACCACAACTGTGGAACTTGATTTTTCAAGCTTTCTTTGATACAATTTAATACATCGGGGTGTGGCGCAGTTGGTAGCGCGCGACATTTGGGATGTCGATGCCGCAGGTTCGAACCCTGTCACTCCGACCAAAACAACCGTAATCTTAGGATTGCGGTTGTTTTCTTTATTTGGTATAATACAGTTAATGACATGGTGGAGGTGAAGTGATGGAGTTCGCATTGAATCATAACAACGAGAGAATTCATGCTACAGATGCAAACAAGCAGGACGAGTACATTTGTCCTTTGTGTCGCAAAAAGGTTGTGCTTCGCAAGGGTGAAGTTAATATCGATCACTTTGCTCATCAGTCGAAATGCGATGACACTTGGAAGTACGATATGTCTGCTTGGCATTCTGAATGGCAGCAACAATTCCCCAAGAGGAATCAAGAAGTTGTCATCGAATTCGAGAGTGAAAAACACCGAGCCGATGTGATGGCTTGTGGTTATGTAATTGAATTTCAGCACTCTCCCATCACAGCAGATGAGTTCAACGAACGCAACAATTTCTATCTGAACTACGGCAAAAAAGTCATTTGGATTTTTGACTTCACCGATGAATTCGAAGACGGTCGCATCGATTGCTATGAGGAATGGTCAAGCAATAATGATAATGGTGGGAAATTCAAATGGAGTTATCCCAAGCGTTTCCTACAAAACTACTTGCCACAGCGAGACAAGGATGTTATCATATTCTTTCAATTCTCCGATTCGAAACACGCAGAAAGAGATGAATATTATATAGAGCGTGTAACGTGGGCAATCGAAGAAGATGGTTACAGTAATTTCAAACGTTTCTTTACCTCGTATTATCCGGGCAATTCTACTGAATTACTGGAATGGATCAAGGAACATAAAATTTAACGAAGAATAAGAAAACCGTCACGGTCAATTACAACCGTGGCGGTTTTCTCATTGTTCGTATTACGCAGTTTGCATTGCCTTGAGTCGTTCTTTCTCGGCAGCAATCTCTGCTCGTTTCCTTGCTATCATTTCTTCAAGTTTGACCTCGCATTCTTCGTATGTCTTACCATACACATTACAGCTCTCACGCTTGCCGTAGGCATTGGTGGGTGTG
>JAXJVI010000269.1:0-2099 GCA_036308615.1 Acutalibacteraceae bacterium
AAGGGATTGAGCAAAGATGTGGTCGGAATGACCCTTAATGAGGCTTTTAAGGAACTGAAAAAGACTCCGGAGGAAAAAGAGGCTGACAGAAAATCCGCTGAGCAAAAAGCCGCTGCAGAAAAGAAGGCCGCTGAGCAAAAAGCCGCGGCAGAAAAGAAAAAGGCCGAGGAAAAGAAACCGGAGCAAGGATCGCTAATTCCTGAAAATAAAGATGTTGAAGAGATCAAAAAGACTGACATCAAAGATTTTGGTGAGTACCTAGAAGGGGCGAGAAAAGATTTATATAAAAGCCTTGATACTAAGTTAACATCCGAAGATCTGCTCAAAAAGCCGTTAAATAAAACATGGCCATTGGATAGCCTTAATGATATCCAGGACAATAATATAGCCGCTGCGGTTATGGCTTTGCGTATGAGCGTACCTAGAAAGCCAACATCCGCCGGCTGGGCCGCTGAGTATAAGCGCCGTAGGTGGGTTGAAGAGGTTAACGACTTAAGATCTAAGGCCGCACTAGCGGTTAGAACGGGGGATTTATCCGTACTCGAGAGGGGCAAAGAAAGATATAGGCAGGAATTTTTTTCTAAATTGCCTCGCGGAATGTGGGGCGAAGTGAGCCAGGTTGATCGGTATTTTGGCAATATAAGTGATGAATACGCAACCAAAAATCTAGGGGTATCAAATGTTATCGACTTACGCGAGGGGGCAACCGGTTACGCTCCTATTTATGAGGCGATAACAACCCGCGGCAAATTTATGGCTATTGCTAAGCGCACAAAAGGGGATAGCGACCCGATCGATAGACCGGAGGAAAAAGCCGCAGTGAAAGCCCTGGCCGACATTATTCAGACGGCCAGCCCGGAAACAGAAAAGGCAAAAGTGGACCTTAAGAAAAAGGCCTATACTTTTAATATTTACTGGGACCGCAATAAAAACAAGTATTTCATTGCTAAAAAAGGCGACCGCAATTATACACCGTTAAAAGAGTTTGACGATGTGAAGGACGCCCGCCTATTCAATACACCGGCGCACGCTTTAGAGCTTACTGAAACTTATAACGCTATTAAGGCATCATATGATGTGGACGAAAGCAAGTTAAGATTTAGATCTAATGAGCGTCACGGCGGAGACTATAGAAAAGGAAAGGCAACAACGCCTAGCGATTATGACAAAGCCTTTGGATTTAGGGGCGTTCAATTTGGAAACTGGGTTGCTCAATCCGGAGAGTTATCCCGCCAAAACTTAATGGACCAGGCATATGACGCGTTGCACGATCTGTCTAAGGTTACCGGCATAACCACAAAAGATATAAGCCTTGACGGTTCCCTAGGGCTTGCTTTTGGTGCCCGTGGCGTTGGTGGCAAAAACGCCGCCCTGGCGCATTATGAACCGGATACAAAGGTTATTAACCTGACCAAATACGGCGGCGCCGGATGCGTAGCGCATGAGTGGTTCCACGCAATGGATAACTACATTGTAGGAACCGGAGCCGATAATTACGGAACTGAAAACACCTACAAGCTGAGACAATCAGAAAAGCTGTATAAGGCAGCTGTAGATCTGCATAGGGCTTTACATGATACAGACTTTTACAAGGCTGCGCAGAAAGCCGATAAATACAGGTCAAAAGCATACTGGACCACAATCAGGGAAATGGCCGCCCGCGGTTTTGAAGGTTACGTGAAGGACAAAATGGAATCGAAGGGAGAAAGCAATCATGTTCTGGTTAACTATGCCCCTAGCGACTTATGGCCGAGCAAATCAGATCTTAAAAAGCTGGCCCCGCTCTATGATGCTTATATAAAGGCAATTAAAGAGACACGGTGGGAAAAAATGGCCCAGGATGCAATCCCCGAAGAGCTGATCCGCTATTCCACACGCTGGGTTACGATCGGCCGCGGTGCCCGTATAATGGTTGATAGCAACGGCACGATCCGCGCGGGTTTAGGTGGGAAGTACAACGGCCGACAGTTCGCTGATGTTTTCAAATCCCGTGAAATTACCGGAGAAAAGGACGCCCTGGAAAAGCCGGAAGAGCAGATCGAGGAAATGACCGAAGAGCAGCACGCCGGAGAGGTTAACGGTGCCGGAGTGTTGGATAA
>JAXJVI010000270.1:0-2953 GCA_036308615.1 Acutalibacteraceae bacterium
GCCACCGGCAACCCGCACCCGTGAGGCTTGGGAGGCTTATGGAAAACTAATCCCTAACATCTAAATCAGGAGAAGAATATGAATATAAAGCTCCAAAAAATAAAAGAAGTTTCAATGAAAACGGTTTTTATTATCTGTGCCTGCGTGTCGATTGTGGCGGTTTTGCTTATTTGCCTGTTCCTTTTTGCGAACGGGCTTCCCACCATAGGCAAAATCGGCGTGGGCGAATTTTTATTAGGCAGGGTATGGAAACCGCTTGAAGACAAATTCGGCATACTGCCTATGATTATCGGCAGTATTTATGTAACGGCGGGGGCGATTATTATCGGCGTGCCGATTGGCGTGCTGTCCGCCGTGTTTTTGGCGAAATTCTGCCCCAAGCCCATTTATAAAGTACTTAAGCCCGCGGTGGATCTACTGGCGGGCATACCCTCTATTGTATACGGCTTTTTCGGACTTGTGGTTATAGTCCCCATAATGCAAAGCCTGTTCGGAGGCGGAGGAAAGAGCGTGCTTACCGCCTCTGTTATGCTGGGTATTATGATACTGCCTACAATTATAAGCGTTTCGGAATCGGCTATAAGGGCGGTGCCCGAAAGCTATTACGAGGGGGCGCTTGCCTTAGGCGCTACTCATGAGCGGAGCATATACTGCACGGTGCTTCCCGCCGCCAAATCGGGCATCACCGCCGGCGTGATTTTAGGCATAGGCAGAGCCATAGGCGAAGCGATGGCGGTTAATATGGTTGCGGGCAACCAGGCGCAAATACCTAACAGTATTTTCGCGGGAGTGCGCACCCTTACCTCCAACATAGTGCTTGAAATGGGCTACGCTACCGACCTGCACCGTGAAGCCCTTATCGCCACGGCGGTGGTGCTGTTCGTCTTTATCCTTATAATAAATCTCCTCTTCTCCCTCGTTAAAAAGGATAAAAAGGACAAAAAGAGGAGGAAAGCCAAATGAATGAGAACACCGCATATATAAATAAGATGACCTTAGGGCAAAAGCTTGCCGCCTACAAACGCCGACCCGGCTCCTTTATAATGTTTTTGTTAACCTGGCTTGCGGCGATTATAACTGCGGCGGTGGTTGTAATTATAGTGGCGTATATACTTATTAAGGGTATACCCAATCTTAAGCCCTCCCTATTCGCCCTTGAGTACAACAGCGAAAATGTCTCAATGCTCCCCGCAATTATAAACACGGTCACAATGACCCTGTTATCCTTGGCGCTTGCCGTGCCGATAGGCGTTTTCTCGGCGATATACCTTGCCGAGTACGCAAAGCGGGGCAATCCGCTTGTAAAGGTGGTAAGGGTCACAACCGAGACGCTTTCGGGTATTCCCTCTATCGTTTACGGACTTTTCGGATACCTTATCTTTGTTATCGCCTGTCATTTCGGGCTTTCGATGCTCTCGGGCGCTTTAACCCTTGCTATTATGATATTGCCGACCATGATGCGCACCACCGAGGAGGCGCTCCTGTCGGTACCCGATTCCTTTAGAGAGGGCAGCTTCGGCTTAGGCACGGGCAGACTGCGCACCGTCTTTCGGGTGGTTTTGCCCTCGGCGGTACCGGGTATTTTATCGGGAATAATTTTGAGTATAGGCAGAATCGTCGGCGAGACCGCCGCGCTTATATACACCTCGGGCACCGTGGCGGGAATACCCCAAGACCTTATGCACAGCGGACGCACCCTTTCAATCCATATGTACGCCCTTTTAAGCGAGGGACTTTATATGGAGGAGGCTTACGCCACGGCGGTGGTACTGCTTGCAATGGTGCTTCTAATCAATATGCTGTCGGGGCTTATCGCCAAAAGGCTGTCGGCGAAGAAAGGATAATAAAATGGAAAAAATAGCTGTAAAAAATCTTGATTTGTGGTATAATGATTTTAAGGCGCTTAAAAATATCAATCTTTCCCTGCCCGCCAATAAAATCAGCGCCTTTATAGGGCCCTCGGGCTGCGGAAAATCCACCCTTTTAAAGTCCCTTAACCGTATGAACGATTTGGTTGAGGGCTGTAAAATAACGGGCGAGGTGACCTTGGACGGCGAAAGCGTTTACGGCGGTATGGATGTAAACACCCTTCGCAAGCGGGTTGGAATGGTTTTTCAAAAGCCCAACCCCTTCCCTATGTCGATTTATGATAATATCGCCTTCGGCCCCCGCACCCATGGTATTCGTTCTAAACAAAAATTGGACGAAATAGTCGAGGAGTCCCTAAAAAAGGCGGCTATCTGGGAGGAAACCAAGGATATTCTTAAAAGAAGCGCCCTTGCTATGTCGGGCGGTCAACAGCAGAGACTTTGCATAGCGAGAGCCCTTGCGGTCAAGCCTGAGGTGCTTTTAATGGACGAACCGACCAGCGCGTTAGACCCGATCTCCACCTCTAAAATAGAGGATCTTGCCACCGAGCTTAAAAAGGATTACACCATAATTATGGTTACCCACAATATGCAGCAGGCGGTGCGTATATCCGATCACACGGCGTTTTTCCTTTTAGGCGAGGTAATCGAGTTCTCCGAGACCGAAAAGATGTTCTCGAACCCGCAGGATAAGCGCACAGAGGATTATATAACGGGGAGGTTCGGCTAATATGCGTAATAAATTTGACAGTCAGCTTGAAAAGCTTAATTTGGAGCTTATAACAATGGGAGCCCTTTGTGAGGACGCGATCTCCGCCTCGGTTAAGGCTATGCTCGATGGGGACGACGCCCTTTGCGACAAGGTCTTTGCGACAGACGCCGAGATTGACCAAAAGGAGCGCGACATTGAGACTATTTGTATGAAGCTGTTACTTCAGCAACAGCCCGTAGCAAGGGATTTAAGGGTTATTTCCTCCGCCCTTAAGATGATTTCGGATATGGAGCGCATAGGCGACCAGGCGTCCGACATTGCGGAAATTACGAAATTTATTAAAAACAGTAATGTTAAAAGCCGAGTGCATATA
>JAXJVI010000271.1:0-23406 GCA_036308615.1 Acutalibacteraceae bacterium
ATTTTTTTTTTGCTTTCTTTGCGAAAAACAAACAACAATAAAAAATGGATTGGACTACAATTGTTAGCGCCTTGTTAGGCGCGTTATTCGGTGGCGGTGGCGTTTGGTTGATAAACTTGTACACCGCGCCGGAGAAAAAAAAGCAAGGGCAAATCGCAAACTTGATTACAATTATCGAAAGTCAAGATGCGACAATTAAAAACCTAATAGCCAGACAAGACGCGTATGAAGATAGGGTTAACAGGCGAATCAGCGAAACGATGAGCAGGGCGTTAGAGAACGAGCACAGACTTACAAGGTTGGAAAACGCAGTGCACCGCGCTAGGTTGTGCAAGTTCAACACAACCGAAAATCCTTGCCCCGTGATAGTCTACATTGACGACAAGCAAGAGCAAGAAAATTACTGCAATAATTGCCAACACAACAATGGAGTAGAAAAACATGGATAGACTTATAGAATTGATTAGAACCCTAGAGGGTTTACGATTGGAAGCGTACCAATGTAGCGCGGGTGTATGGACTATTGGCTATGGGCACACCAAGGGAGTGCGCAAGGGTAGCAAGTGTACATTAGAGCAAGCCGATAAATGGCTAGCGGATGAGGTTGCCGAATTTCGTGCAAAGGTGGTTGATGTATTGCCAGAGGGTTTGGAAGATTGTAAGGTGGACGCCTTAACAAGTTTCGCCTACAATGTAGGTTTGGATGCATTGAAAACCTCAACGCTTTTACAGATTATTAAAGAAGACAGCAACGACTTACGAATTGTTAAGCAATTCAGTAGGTGGTGCAAGGCGAAAGGGTGTGTTATTATCGGCTTGTTGCGCAGAAGACGCAAAGAGTGCGAACTTTACTTTGAAAACTATGAAAACAAAACAGCACTACGCAAGGCTATTGTCAACTCTTTTGATAGCGTTATTTAGCGTTTTTTTATTTGGGTGCAACGTTAGTACCAAATTGACTGATAAAAGCGAAATAAACAAAATAAACGATATTAGAGAAAGCAAGGCAAGCGCAAAGGATAAGAGCGAAACGTTAAGCAACCATATACGTCAATTGTGGTTCAGCGAAAAGGATAGCACAAGGGTGCATATCGTTTTCGTTGATGGTGGCGGTAGTTACAATTCACAGACTGGCGAAGCGCAAGGAGTGGCAGGCGTTGAGGTTGTCGGGAATAGCCAGCAACAAGCAACCGAGAGCGAGCAGGTGGCAAGCGGTTCAACCACCGAGAGCGAGCAAGTGGCAACCCAACGGGATAGCGTGGGGGTGCTTAATCAACAAAACGACATAGAGAGCGAGAAAACAATCGGTAGTAGTTGGTTGGTATGGTTGTTGGTGGGTATGGGTGCAATGTTTGTCGCGATTGTAGTATTAAGGCGCTTACCGCAAACAAGGTGGCTGTTTTCGTGGATATAAAAAATGCCACCCTAGTATGCTGCCTTTCGGCTCGCAAGGGTGGCTCGTTGACTTATCTACTATACGTTGCCAAATACAATGCAAAGATATAAAAAAAATGGAAACAAGACTAACAACGTTAAGAAAAAAAAATCGTGCGTTGTGGACGCAAGACGATTACGACTTTGTCAAGCAGAAAGCGGATAAGCACGGAATAAAACTTGTAGTGCGTGCAGGTTGCGCCAATTGTTACGACGAGTTTTTCTTTGATGTGTGCCTTGCGGAAGCAAGAGCGAGACAGATCGATTCGCTAAAGAATACCAAGCGCAAATGGTTCTTGCGTGCGGGGTTGCGGGTCGTTTGGAACGGAAAAAATATAAACGAAGGCAATTGCAACGATAAAACAATAGCGAAATTACTAGCGAAAGGATTCCCTAGACGATTGGTTTTTTCGCGTGATGAATTATTAAAAAAGTACGGCATTGAAGATAGACAAGAATAGCAAGTGGGCAGATGTTGCGGTTGTGTATATCCTAGCAACAGAGCAGGAGCGCAAGAGAGTAGAAGACTTGTGCGCAGAGCGAGTGCTTGGCGAGGGCGGTTGTTGGTCGCTATCGGTTGGCGATTTTATTGAATTGTCCCAAGGTGGCAAGGTGCAGGACTTTGCCGAGCATGGCGAAGCGGTGGCGGTGTTGACTACATTCGCACTGCGTAGGTGGGTGGAGGACTTGATGAACTTGCTTGCAAAATTAGTACCGCCCAAGAGCACCAAGCAGATAAGCGCGCCAACGTTGGAAATGGCGATGAGTGAGGCGATGTTGGTATTTACGCGAGAATACTTTAACCTAGGTAGTTTTGAAGACGCGAGCAAGGTTGCAATGGCTGACTATGTACTAGCGAGAAAAGACCACTACAACAAGGTTGTAATGCAAATGGCGGAAGCGAATTTTTATAAATCCAAAAAATGAACATAGCAAGAAAAATAATTGAATCAGTAGCAGACGCAACTGCGTTAAAATGCTACTATGGTACACGCGAGAGTATTAACGAGAAAGTAAGCATGGGCGGTTTGCCTTGTGCTTTTTTTGCATTATTAGCGGAAAGCAATATCCAAGAGGGTGCGGGAACTATTGCCGAAACGTACACCCTAACGATGTCGTTTGCAAGGTTAACCGAGTTTGACTACGAGAGCGTAGAGAACGAAGATATAATCGAGCAGTGCCGATTGGATACGTTCAATTGGTTGGCGTACATTCGTGCAGGGATGGCCGATTTTGTTGCGGGCGAGGTTGTTGGGTCGGGTCGTCTATACGAAGAATTTGACGATATTATTACGGGGTACTACTTAACGATTAGAATTACAACTTTGCCACAATGCTTACAAATGAATTAGAAACGTATGTTAAACAGCGCCTTGAGTTGTTGCGTGAGCAAATTAAGGCGAACATGGAGCGCGAAGGCGAGAACGCAAGCGGGCGCACCAGTCGTAGCATTGTTGTAGAGAGCGACGAGGGCGTTACTCGGTTGGTTGGCGGTGGCGAGGGTTGCGCACCACTAGCAACATTGGAAAGCGGGTACAAAGGTGCAGTGTCGTTCGGTCGTTTATTCCAATGGAGCAAAGACAAGGGCATTGAATTTGACAGCGATAAGGAAAGGCGCAAGTTTACCTTTTTGTTGCAACGTAAAATCGCAAAAGAGGGCACACGACGATATAACAAGCATGTAGATGTATACACTACACCCGTGGAGCAGGCGGTTGATGAAATCGTAGCAAGGTGCGGGGACATTATATTAGAGCAAATTAAATCAACATTATAATCATGGCGGAAGAAAAAGAAATAATCTTATCGGTAGACACAGGGCAAGCAGAGAGCAGGCTCGCCCAGGTTCAAAGACAAATAACCGAACTAACCAAGGCGCAAAAAGAGTTAAAAAAGCAATACGACGCGGGCAAGGTTGGAGCGGAAGATTACGCGGTGGCGAACGAAACGTTTGCTAAAGGGTTGGCGCTTTTGAAAGGCGAGTATAAGACACTAACAGCAGAAGCGACCAAGAACGTAAGCGTTAACGCATCATTAGGGGATAGTTACAACGAGGTAGCGTCAAGGGTGGTGCAGTTGCAAAAACAGTATAAGGCACTATCAGCGTCGCAACGGGAGAGCGCAGAGGGAAAAGCATTGCTAAAGAACATTGCCGACCAAAAACAGGCGTTAAAAGATATAGACTACACGATGGGCGATTTTCAGCGCAACGTGGGCAATTACCCCAAGGCCATGGCGGGAGCGTTTGGCCCGTTAGATGGCATCCTGCAGAATGTAGGCACAAGTGTAGAAGAGTTGGCTAACGATGGTATGGGCGCCTTACAAAGTGGCATTTCCAAGACGGGCAAGGCGTTAGTAAACTTTGGCAAGGTGTTAGTTACTACACCTATCGGGTTAGTAATCGCTGCCCTTACTGCATTGGTGGCTGTGATTGATAATGTAAGTGAAGCCTTTAAGCGTTCAGATGATGCAGGCACGAAATGGGATAGGGGTATGGCAAGCCTTTCGGCGCACACAAAGGAAGAGAAAGAACAATGGAACGCGTGGGCCGATGCTATCGGTGGCGTGATAGACAAATTGGGCGAATGGTATGCGATTGTTAGCGACGACGCCAAGCAGGCACGACAACTAGTAACCGACATAGACAACTTACAGGAAGCGGAGAGAGCGCAACAAGTGGCAAGCGCCAAGACAGCACAAGAGGTTAGCGAATTAAGGGCGAAAGTAGCCGAGAAAGACAAGTACACCGCAGAGGAGCGCAGACAATACCTAGAGCAAGCAATCGCCCTGGAGCAGAAGAACCTAGAGGAGCAAACCAAGATAGCCGAGGAACGCCTGCGCATAGAAATAGAGCAGAACAAACAGAACGCAGATACTAGCGACGAAGCCAAGGACAGAGAAACTAAACTACGCGTTGAACTTATTCGTTTGCAAACTGACTATAACAATAAGATGCGCGAATTTTCAGCGCAAAGGGTGGAAATCAACAACCAAATTACAGCGAATGAAAAAGCAACTGCCGACGAGTTAAGGCGTAGGCAAGAGGAACGTACCAGGGTAGCCAAGGAGCAAGCAGATAAGCGTGCCGAAGAAGAAGCGAAAGCAATTGAGGAGCGCAAGCGATTAGCAAGCGTGGAATTACAGATTGCCGACGAGTTGGAAAAAGCATTGCTTGCCAACCAACAAGAAGGATTTAACAAACGCAGGGAGCAGGCGCGAATAGCGTACGAGGACGAAATCCAAGCCTTGCAAGATAAGTACGGCAAAGAAAAAGAATTGTCGGCAGAAGCACAAGAGCAGTTGCAAGCGTTATTGCGGGCTAAAGAAGAAGCGTATAAGGCACAGCAAGCGGAAATAGACGCCGAGGAAATCGCCAAGGTTGCCGAAGTTGAAAGGCAGAAAGCCGAAGCGGTTGCGATGGTGGAAGATGAGATTTACAACCAACGCAAGGAAGCGGGGCTCGTTAAGGAAGAAGAAGCGAAAGCGTACGAAGAAGAAAAATTTGCCCAGGACCTGGAAACTATGCGCCTGCGACTAGAGGAGAAAGGCGTAGCCGAGGAAGAAATACAACGCTTAATCAATGAGAAGAAAACCGCCCAAGCAGAAGCACAAGCGCAGAAAGAAGAAGAAATTGAAAAACAAAAATCAATTGCGGTTGCAAACCAAATGGCGACCTCTCTTAATGCTTTCGGTAGCGTTTTGGATGGCGTGGAAAAATTGGCTGGAGCATTCGCCAAGGATGACGAAGAACGCGCCAAAATGAGCAAGGTGTTAGCGATTGGCAAAATTGCTGTGCAAACGGGTATAGCATTGGCACAAGGTATAGCGAGCGCGCAGAGCGTTCCCTTCCCCGCTAACATTGGAGCAATAGCAACAACGATTACTAGCGTGATGACGGGTATAGCCTCGGCAATAGCATCGGTTAATGGTGCTAAATTTGCTACGGGTGGTATCGTAGGCGGTACAAGTTACACGGGCGACAATGTGCCCGTGATGGTCAACTCGGGCGAGATGATTCTGAACCAAGGACAGCAAGCAAGGTTGTTTGAACTAGCCAACGGGTACGGGGCTAGCAACATTGAAGCACTTGCAGGAGCAATGGCGTACGCTGTTAGTCAACAACCAGCGCCCGTAGTGGTGTACGATGAGTTTAACGCGTTCGGGGCGAAAGTGGCACAAATAAACGAAATGACAACCTTTAATCTATAAAAAAAATGAGAACGGCAACAAAAAACGTGAGCGGGCAATATTTTAGATTGCGCATTTGGGGTATAAGTGGCGCAGCATATCACAAAAAGGATAGGCTACAATTAGAGATCTTACACACAGCGGACACAAGTCATTCTTACTCTTTATCGGGTACGGGTACGCCCTTGATGAGTTGCGATATTTGGACGACTAACGGCGATGCGAGGATAGATCTAACCGATTACGCAAGAGCGCAAGCAGTGGGGCAAACCTCAACTATTACTATTACCGACTACCAAGGCAGGGCGTTAAGTTTCAACGTTGTAGCGTATGAGGGCAGTGCCTACCCTTTAATGCAACGCAATACAACATTCAAACAGCAGGTAGTGCCACCTACATATATAATTGAGCAAGGTGCGTTTACCTTGCCGAATGTTGTAGTTTGTTCAACTCCTGCGAGTGTGCAGGGCGTTTCGTTCAACCCTTACCCTAACGTGTCCGTACCAAGCGACGCTAGCGCCTTATACGTTAATGATGTGTATGCAGGTGCTTCGGGTAGTTATTGGATGAAGATAAAAAAACAAGTATGCGGAAAGCATTACATACAATTGCAATGGCAATCGCTTTGGCAGCAAGATAGTAGTGTGTTAGCGATTAAGCGCGCTGTTTGGCATTTAGACAAATATAGCGTACAAACGAAGGAGCAGGACATTAGTCAGCAGGTTGGCAATGTAGCGGGTAGTTTGAGATCGTTAATATTGACGGGCACGGCTTCGTTGGATGATTTAAGCGCCGACGATGTTGCCTACTATGCCGACATTATAGTGTCTAACGAGGTTTACGGATGGTTATTTTTTGGCGAAAGTAGCGAAATAACCGACGTTAATAAGGTCAAGATTACAACGAAAAGCGTTGATGTTTTGGCAAAAAAAATAACAATTAACTTTGAGATTGCGAACAATGGCATATAGAATCATATTAAAGGACATAGGCGAATTGGATGTACCCGAAAATGTTAAGTTATCGCTTAAAAAGCGCAACCATGCGTTGCCGTTGGGTAGTATGGCAATGGATAGGAGTAGTACCTTTAACTTGCCCGCAACACCTAACAATAATAGGTTGTTAAATTTGGCGAGTAGTCTATTGGTTGATGCAAGTAGCAAGGTAGCGACTTATAATAGCGTTCCCGCGTTGTTGGTTGGTAGCGGTGTTACGTGGGTTGGCGAATTGTATGTCGACAAGGTTGCAGGTGGCGATTATTCGGTAGTGTTTACGTTTGGCGATTTGGTACCGTTGCGCTCATTCCTGGCCGCCAATGCTAGGGAGACGAACACGATAAGCGAGGTTCGCAAGCAATGGTATAGCGTAAACACTACAGCGGGGATGCAGAATAGCACGCAGTGGGGAGCGAAAGCAATACCTGAAGGCACTACACCGATTGGAAGCACCGAAAACGACATGCAAGTGTTGTTGTACGGCTATACGAACTTTAGCGGAATGTTGGGCAATTATCACTACCCAAGCACGAATCTAAAGTACCTGTTAGAGCGTGGGGCGTCGCTATTCGGCATTTTACCACGTGGCACAATTCCCGAGTTAATCGCAAGCGCGCCGAAATTCCCCTTGATTGATGCGGTGGCGAAATTCTGGCAGGTTAGAAGCACAAACAGTACAACGGGAAATAAGGAGATAAGAACCAATATACACGTAGAAGACTATGTCTCTTACAATGATAGGCGTACAATTACCGCCTATTGGTACGATAGTATAGCAGATTATCAAAATGGTAACGAGCATGTTGCAACGATTTACGGGCAATATTCAACAAAAAAAACAACGTTGAAGATGCCGAAAAACTTGCCATCGGATTTATTCCTCGTCTCTGTTGGGTGGAGTTCGCGCCCCGGACTTAACACACCGCAGAGCGCGATTAAATTCTACGGGGGCTATTCATTCAAGTACGACTGGAGCGCAACGCCAATTATTGAAGGATCGCCACTTGCAGGTAAAGATGTAGATTTGCCCGCGGTCAACGATTATTGGTATAGCGAAGACGATACCAACAAGCAACACCCGAACCATAATATTATCTTTTTTGTGCGCGCAACTGACTACATATACTTATGGCAAGAAACAGCTAGCGCATGGCAGGAGTTAGGGCTTTCGCCATCGCCAAATATTTCTTTAACAAATGCTTATACGATTGGATGGTCGCAAGGTGAATTGGATTTCGGCGAAAGTATAAACGCCATGTATAACGTTTATTATCGTCTGTCTGACTTATTGCCCGACTCTACCTATTATCAAATAATGTGCGCTGTGGCGGTGGCAAAAGGCTTGTGCCTAGACTTTAGGCCGTTAGCAGGTAC
Organism: Acutalibacteraceae bacterium; assembly: GCA_036308615.1. Classification (GTDB taxonomy): domain Bacteria; phylum Bacillota; class Clostridia; order Oscillospirales; family Acutalibacteraceae; genus UBA737. The sequence goes on from JAXJVI010000271.1 coordinate 7,992, forward strand.
AAAAAGGTTCGGGTTCTTGAAATATGACCTTGTAAGCCACGTTGTCGATTTAACGGACAAACTCATTTCGGTTGATGAGTTAAGCACGGGGGTTTTGGACTTGCCCGAAAGCGTTGTATTTGGCTTTGATTATAACGAGCGCGTTCCTGATGATGCAAAGAGCAACAGAACCATAAACACGTTAAACATTGACAAGAGCGTTAAAAAAATCAATGTGCCTTTTTCAACGGCAACCAACGACGAAGATAATGCAGATGTGCATGACATTGTGGCGGATAGTGAAGCGGTAAGCGGTTACGTTTCAGCGGATGGCAAAAACCATACGTTAATGCAACTCATTAACGGCATTGGTGTAGGTGTATACGCTAGCGTTGATGGTATCTTTCGGCAAATTGCAAGCAAGTCGCAGAAAGTTAAAGTAAAAGTTAAATTGAGTGCATTTGAACTTGATCGATTGGATGATTTTGCCGTAATTCAATTAAATGGGCAACGCTATTATTGGCAAGAAATCACGTGGTCCGAGGGCGTTGCGACAATGACTCTGCAAAAGATATAGAGCGATGAAGAACGAAGAACATAGACTACAATGCGCCTGTGTAAGGTGGTTGAGGTATCAATATCCGCAGGTGCTTTGCTTTGCCATACCCAACGGAGGGGCAAGGAGTGCCCTAACGGGGGCAATGCTGAAAGCCGAGGGCGTTGTCGCAGGTGTGCCCGATTTAATGGTGGCAGAACCCAGGGGGCAGTATGCGGGTTTGTTTATTGAAATGAAAGTAAAACCCAACCGCCCGAGCAAGGAGCAGAAAGAAATAATCAGCAAGTTAGAAGATGCAGGGTATAAGGTGGCGGTTTGCTACTGCTTTGAAGATTTTGCGCAAGTTGTTACCGATTACCTCGGTTGTTAGGTGTGGCAAAATCGGGGGTATTTTTTCGTAAAGGTGTGGTTTTTTGCCACACTTTTTTTTGTAGTAAAGTATTTTTTTTATACATTTGTACTTTACAAAGTAAACGGACACTTGATTGTGTTTACCGACAAGGCGAACACCTACAAGAGTAGGGCTTCCCGTAAGCGGAGTAATTGACACAAAAAAAGCGTGGGGAGGCGTCTCCCGTTGGTGGCTGTCTTACTCGTTTCACAAGGAAATGGGGCACTTTTGTAAACGTCTTATATTATGTACTAAACCTACGGCAAGACCGTAGGTTTTTTTTGTGCCGTAAACTCAAAAAGTCGCACCGATAAATTCGGGTAATGTTCATTTTTACACAAATTAACAATCGTAAAAGCGTGGTTGTTGTTAGTTGCGAACTGGTACGATTTATTTTTAATTTTGTAAATAGTTATATATCAGCAAGTTGCAAGAAAAACAAAAACCCCTAAATAACCCCAAGAAAACCCCAAACGAACCCCTAATTATAATTATAATTTTAATTTTAATATAAATACTAATAGGTATATATATAGGAGTTTTTTTACCTAGTTGATTTTTTTGAAAAAAAGATACAAAAAAGTTTGTAGATTAAAAATAATTTTGTACTTTTGTATTAGAGAAATGAACCAAAAATATTAACCAATTAAAACTATACGATCATGAAAATAGGAATAATAGACGAAGACAAAACCAAATTCCCAAATCTCGCACTAATGAAAATAAGTGCATACCATAAAAAACAAGGAGACTCGGTAGAGTGGGCAAATTCGTTTGACAGGTATGATATTATTTACAAATCAAAGGTTTTTACTTTTACGGAAAAAGATACTCTTTGTTATAATGCCGAACATATTATTTGTGGTGGAACAGGATATGGCTTAGATAATCATTTACCTACTGAAATAGAGTTTACGAAACCTGATTACAGAATATACCCTTTTATTGATAAAAAAACGGCTTATGGTTTTCTTACACGTGGATGTCCTAACAAATGCAAATGGTGTGTGGTTCCGAAAAAAGAAGGTAATGTTAGATCGTATATGGATGTTGATGATATTGCAATTGAAGGAAGAACTAATCTTATTCTAATGGATAACAACATACTTGCTTCGGATTACGGAATTTCGCAAATTGAAAAAATAATAGAAAGAAAATACAGAGTAGATTTTAATCAAGCAATTGATGCAAGGTTGATAACTGACGATATAGCGAAATTATTAGCGAAAGTAAAATGGTTAAGCCAAATACGTCTAGGTTGCGATACTTATAAGCAAATAAAAGAATGCGAAAGGGCAATGTCTATGATTGATAAATATAGAGGCAATCCTATGCAATATTTGCTTTATACAATGATTGATAATGATATAAATGAGGCTTATACAAGATTGTCTTATTTTAAAAATAACAAAAGAGTAAGAATTGTTGCACAACCTTTTAGGGATTTTAATAATCCGAAACAAAAAATACCACAATGGCAAAAAGACATGGCAAGATGGTCGATGAGAAGAGAATTGTATGCTGTTAGCGATTTTAAAGAATATCAACCGCGAAAAGGTTTTACTTGTGCTATGTATTTTAATGATTAACTATAATAATCAAAATGAAAAAGATATATCTTGCAAAGGTAGACGCGGACAACGTTAGCGATTACCTAACTACTCCCGAAGCTAGTCTGTTAGCGGAGTTATTGAGAGTTGCGGAAATTCGCACGGGTGGCGATGGGGTAGCCCGAGTGTACGAAATTGAAGATGCACCAATAGGAAGGGCGCAGGGAACTATTACAATAATCGCAGAGGGTACGATAAGCGACTGCATTAAATCACTAAAGGAATTATGAGAAAGTACATTTTATTGGCGGTGTTGGCGCTTGTAGCAGGTGCCACCTGCATGGCATTCGGTCATACATGGGTAAGTTACATTTTTACCTGCATCGGGTTAGGTTGCTCGCTCTACAGCGCGCTATTATTTATCGAAAAGTATGAAAACGATTAGCAATGCAGATGCGGGCAAGTTGTTAAGGGTTGAGCGGGTTCTCGCCCTTACGATAGATAGAAGTAATGTAAAGCAGTGCAACGCACTTCGGGAAATCAAACTGTTAAACAAAAAGATATGGAAAAAGAAAAAGTAATCGCCAAAGCGGTAGTGCAAGGCGGCGAGGTACTAAAAGAGTACCGAGAGAGTAAAGGAATTAAAGCGGCTGAGGTTGCCCGTGCGATGGGATTAACCCAACAACATGTGTACTACTATGAGCGTAGCAAGGCGCTGTGTAGTAGGCTGATTAAAGCGTACATGAATGCGATTGAAAAAATTGAAAACCAATAAAAATGACTATGAAAGGTATAATGTTTAACGACACGTACGGCCTAGAAAGTGCCGTACTTAACGGAATTAAGACACGCACTTGGCGAGCAGATAAAAAACCTCGCTACGAGGTTGGCGAGGTAGTAGCGATAAAGCAGTGCTATTGTTCTGTATATGGCGAAAACAGCGATTTTTTAGAGCGAAAAGTAAGCAAGGATGTTTTGATAAACGAACTTTTTACAAGTGCAGGGTGGCGTAACAAAATGTTTGTAAAAAACGAATTAATGCCCAACAAAATCAAAATCACTGCCGCTAAAAAATGCAGGTTGCAGGACTTAACCGATTCTGAATGTATAGATGAGGGAATTAATAAGCCAAACCCAAAACGTTCACTTTACATATACGGGTTAGGTGGCAGAATTTACCCAACGGCAAAAGATGCCTTTGCAGGCTTGATTGACAGAATAAACGGCAAAGGGTATTGGGAAAGCAACCCCGAGGGTTACGCTTACGAATTTGAGTTGATTAAGTAATTTTTTTGCAAAAAAGTTTGTTTTTATAAAACATAATTTGTATTTTTATAATACAATCATTAACCAGCAGGGCGAAAGCCCTGCATAAAAAATAATACCATGAAATTAACAGATTTGCAAAAGGCCGTTAAGGCTAAAAAAACGCTGTACAATGCGTTTGGCGGTTTTTATTACCGCAGTGCCGAGAGCATTCTAGAGAGCGTTAAGCCCCTACTTTACGAGGGCGTAAGTTTGTACTTAACCGACGAATTGGTGTCTGTCGGTGCAGAGTTAGCGATTAAATCAACAGCCGTTTATCAGGATGGCGAAAATGTTATCAAAACTAGTGCCTGGGCGGTGGTTGACCTTAACAAAAAAGGGATGGATAAAGCGCAAGCCACGGGGGCGGCTACCTCTTATGCCCGCAAGTACGCACTAGGTGCATTGCTATTATTGGATGATGGGCAAGACAACGACGCACCAACCGAGGGCGACATTATCAACAAGATAAAGACAACCTCAACAATTGAACAACTAGTAGATTTATTCAACAAATTACCCGAAAACCAAAAGACAACCAAAATTAAACAAGCGTGCACAGCGCGCAGAAAGGAGTTACAACAATGATAAAGACGAACTTTTATAACGTATCTTTTGATGCTGAAAATCACATTTACACCTTGCCTAGTGGCGAGGTGTTAAGTGGAATAACTTGCATACTTAACAAGTACATATCGCCAACCAAGTACGACAATGTACCTGCCGAGGTGCTTGAGAGATCCAAAGAAAGAGGCTCGGCAATTCATGCAGACATTGCCTGCTATATAGACGGGTTCGGTGGAGCGGACACGCCCGAGGTTAAAGCATTTGCCGCGTGGGCAGGTGGTGCAGAGTTGTATAGCGAGTGCTTGGTGTCAGATGGTATATGTTATGCAAGTGCAATTGACGTTGTTAGGCATATGGGCGATAACCAGGTGCACCTGTACGACATTAAGACAACGAGTGTAGTAGACGAGGAATATTGCCGTTGGCAGTTGAGTATATACGCCTACTTTATGCACCTTGCAGGGTTTGACGTCGTAGGTGCCAGCGTCCTACACGTTAAAGATGGAGCGATTAAAGAATTGCCCGTTGTTTTAGTTGGTAGCGAGCATGTTAAAGCAATTTTGCAAGCGTACGCAGGTGGCGAAGATTGGCATAACCCATTTGTTGGCGACGATTTGCCCGAAGAGGTGGCGGATAACATTTGCATTTTAGACCAAACGATTAGCGGGCTTAAAGAGCAGCTGAAATATGCAGAGGGGCAGATGGAGGAATTTAAGGCGCGTTTGTTGGAGAAAATGCGAGAGAACGATTTAACCGCGATTAAGACCGAGCAGGTGCAAATTAGCATTAAAAAGGCTTACCAACGCACAAGCATTGATACAAAAAAATTGAAAGAGCAACACCCCGAAATCGCCAAAGAGTGCGAAAAAGTAACCGAGGTAGCAGAAAGTTTAACAATTAAAATCAATAAAAAATGAGCAAAATCTTAACAGGCAGTATATGCATCGACGATATAGATAAGTCGGCAATACATACAGCAAGCAACGGAAAGAGATATGTTAACATTAACGTTGTTGAACGCAAGAAGGTAGGACAATACGGCGATACACACTTTATCTCGCAGTATGTTAAAGGCGCAGAGAAAAATCCAATAGTTGGTAATTTGAAACCCTTATCGGGTGGAGCATCGGGCGGTGGTGGAGTACAAGCAGACGATGATCCTTTCGCCTAATTAAGATAGTATCGGCATGATTGAACGCAATAGTTTTTGCTTTTACCGCTCCTTTTACGACGCGGTAAAAGCATTACCAAAGAAGTACCAGGCGCAGGCAATAGATGCGGTTTTAGCCTATGGGTTGGATGGAACAGAACCAACAGACGCGGACGGGGTAATAAAGGCGATTTTCTCCTTAATTCGCCCGCAGATAGACGCCAACAACAAGCGTTACACAAACGGAAAAAAAGGAGCGGAGCATGGGAAAAAAGGGGGTAGACCCAGGGAGCAGGAGCAGGCGCCAAAACCTCAACAAAAACCGAAAACGGATGCTATCAGCAAGGTATTAGACGAGATACCAGATGGAAAGGCGCGTGAGGTTGTTGTTAGGTGGCTAGAGTACAAGCGTAGTATCGGTAATACTTATAGATCCGACCAAGGTGTTAGGGCGATGATTAAGCAGTTAAGCGACCTTTCTGGTGGCAATGTAGAGGTGGCGGGGGCGATTGTGGATCAATCAATCGCCAACAATTGGAAAGGTTTATTTGAACTAAAGAAACAAAAGAAAGATGGAAACGGGTTTGACTTTGAAGCAATCGCAAGAGTTAGCGAAGACCTTGCGATGTGATGCAGACGGGCACACAAGCGTTAGTCTGTATAGCGATGCGCCTGCGTCTGATAAAGAGATTGCCAACGCCCTGGAAATGTTATCGAGCGCATTCCAAATTGATGGCGAGAGGGCAGGCGGGTTTTATTTACTCCTAGCCAAGCGTATAAAGGCTAACGGGTTTACTGGTCGCAGACTTGCCGACGCGGTGGCTCACCTGCTAGATAATCACAAGTACAAGACAATCACTATTGCTGATGTAGTGGGCTACGATAGGCGCAGGGAATTGTTAACCTATCGGGATTGCCTAGCAGAGTTGGCCAGGTGGGGGCAGTGGCGGTTTGAATTTGTTGGCGAAATAAACGGCAAAAAGTATTGGACGAAAAAAGATTAACTTATTTATTAACAAAAAAATTACAATCATGGAAATTAGAACAAAATTCGCTATCGGGCAGTCGGTAGTAACAGACGAGGGACAAAAAGGTAAAGTTATTCGCATTGCGGTAGAATTAACGTCGTTAGGGCATGTATCGTTGCTGTATATGGTGGGAACGGATGAGGGCGAAGATGATTACCTAGAAAACGAACTATACCTAGAAAGTGAACTAACGGGAGAGCAAGGCGAGAACGTAATATACACAAAGTTTTCGCTCGGTCAAAAAGTGTACTGCGTATTCGGTAAAGATGTAGACAAAGGCACAATTAAAGAAATTGTATGCAGTTACGAGCAAGAGAACCCCGAGATAATGTACACCCTCGGGCTTAACTACCCCGTAACATTCGTAGATGGCGACACCGATTGGGGAGTGTTTGCCGAAGATGAGAAAGACAAGCTTGTAGATTACATTACAAATAACATTGATTAACTTAAAAAATTTTAACAACATGGGAACTAAAAAAATGAACTTCAAAGCGGGCGACATTGTAAAGGTTTTGCCAAATAGTTGGTACGATTTTTTCAAGGACAAATACGGCAATGTATGGCCCGAAAAGGTTGGGATAAAGGGTTCACGGCATTTTTTTAGCAAAGATATGGCTGAAAAATGCGGGAAATCTTTTGAAATCATTGCATTGTTAGATGGAGCGTATAAAGTCCGCGGTATGCACGAATTGTTGGAGGATTGGATGGTAGAAAGCAAGACATTTAACGAAGTGAAACAAGAAACAGGGCTAAACAAAATTACAAAATCTATGGAAACTAAAAAAATGACAATTGCGGAAGCACAAGAATTGGCAAAGAACACTAAGTACATTGTTTTTTCGGCAAATGAAAGCGAGCATCTCCAAAAGAAACTTTTTGAAATTGGGTGCAGGTGGATGCATAGCGGTAAAACCATATGCCATACAGATAAACCATTTCTTACTATAGATGAATACCTGAACATTCGCTGTTGCCAAAAACATGCTTATACGTATTTTGAAGACCATAAAGGACGTTTTACCGAAACGTACAGAATTCTTAACATAGAGATAGAGAGAGAGCAGGACCGACCAAAACCAAAATTTGACCCGAACACGCTAGAGGTGTTTGATAAGGTGCTTGTAAGAGAAAGCAAAAAACAGATATGGAGGGCGAAATTTTATCACTGCCAAAAAGGAGAACAATATTACACAATTGACGATGTAATTTATCCTATCTGCATTCCCTACAACGAGGATACCAAGCACCTGCACGGAACTAGAGAAGATGCACCAGAATTTTACAAACTAGATTAAAAAAAATGGAAGCAATCAAAATAAAAACCTTTACCCGCAGTCAAAGCATAGCGGTACAGAGTGCGTTATTTGCCCAAGGTATAAGATGGATAAACTACAAGGACGACAAGGTGGATTGCGAATTGCGTTGTTTTTTTGTCAACGAGAAAGGCGAGTTGATGCACGACGGCAGGAACTACGAAGATTTTGACAAACACCCGTACAAGGAAATAGCAATGCAAGAAATCGCACCAAGTATTGCAGTTGATGAAAAAAAGGTTAATTTTGCAGAAACGAAAAAGAAAACCAAAACAAAAAAAAGGAGAAAATCATGAAAGTATTTTTTATTATCTATTTGGCGAGTTTGCTCGTTATGGTGTTGTTTTTTTTGTATATGTTAAACAAGACCGAGAAAAGCGAAAAGGGTATTATCGCACTGCTATCAGTGTTGCCAGCGGTTAACACCTTTGCTTGTTTAATTCTGCTTGCAGGCATTGTTTTTGAGGTGTACAAGAGCATTGTTTATTGGCTGAAAAATCGCCTAAAACGTGGAAAATAACGCGCGTGCGCGCGAGAAAGGAGCAAGACGATGTCGAGTAAAGATACACAATTCGGCGGCCCAAGGGGCAACCCAAGGGGCAACCCAAGCACCGCAGTAGCACAGAGGGAATTTTATCGATGGGTAGAAACACAAGCAACAGAAGCCGAACTAAAACAGTACGTAGCCGACAAAAGCAAACCTTTAATCCGTAGGCGGTTTATTCAAGTGTTTTTTAAAGCCGAAAGCGTGCGGGACTTTTGCGAGGTAACCGACCAAACGCACGGCAAGCCAAACGTAAAGGTACAGCTAGAAGCACCGCCAAAGATTACATTTATCGCTGAATAATGGAAACGTTAAGCGTTAACAAGAAAATTTTTACCTACCTTGTTGAAAGATACAAGGCAGGTAAATTTGTATCTGCGGTTATGGGTGGAAGGCGCTCGGGCAAGACTTACACTATTAGCCAATTCTTATTGATGCAGATGTACAACGATGGTGATGTGGTTAACGTGGCAAGTATGACCATGGAGCAGGGGCGGTTGGGTGCGTATGAAGATTTTAAGGCAAATATAAACGCTTGTTCGTGGGCACCTTACTTTGAAGTTTACAAGTCCCCCCGAGAAATCCACGTACTACATAATGGAGGCAAGTGTTTTTTTAATTCCTATAGCAACAGCGAAACCGCCAAGGGTATAGCGTGCGATTGGTTGTTTTTGAACGAGGCTAACAATTTTACTAAACAGCAGTACACTGACCTAGTGGCTAACGTTCGCAAGGGGGTAATATTAGACTTTAACCCCGCCAAGTTTTGGGTGGATGATTACATACCCGAGGACGAGCAACTGCATACAACCTGGCAGGACAACGCCAAGCATTTGACCGATGCGCAATTAAGGTACTTTGAAGACTTGAAGCGGTTGGGCGACCGCCCAGATGCAAACCCCGTAGATAGACGAAACTACCTGGCGTATTATTGCGGGTTGTTTAGCGAGATTTCGGGTAAAATCTTCCACAGCGGAAATATAAGCTTTGCCGATCAGGTCGCGCCCGTTCGTAACTTTGTTGTGAACATTGACCCGTCGGCGCTACGTGGTGCGGATTGGTTTGCAATGGTGTTGAGTGCCGAAGATGCAGAGGGGCGGGTGGTAGTCCTGGATACAAGCAGTACTAATGTAGGAACGCGGGACGAAATGGCAAAGAAAATACGCAGGTGGTGCGGTGCCTATGATGTGCAGGCGGTTTACGTTGAAACTAACGGAATAATCGGGCAAGAATTTTACGATTATTGCGTTAACAGCGGTTTGCCTGTTGTTCCTTATTACAGCCGTGGCGATAAGTTTGAACGAATTACGGCAAAGTTTGAAGCAATTACCAACAAAATGATAGTAGCGGACACACAGCAGAACAGGCAGTACTTTGAGCAGGTTTATACCTTTGAAAAAAAATGTGAGCACGACGATAATGTAGATGCGATTGCAACGTGCATGACTATACACAACTTACTAAATTAAAAAACTATGGCAGAAAAAAAGAACATTGCGATTTCGTTCATTGAAACGAACAAGGGGCAAATAGATGGCGTACCCTCCAACCCTAGAACGATTAAAGACAAGAAATTTAAGAAACTTGTGCAGAGCATTGAAGCCAACCCCGAAATGTTGGACTTGCGCGAATTGTTGGTTTACCCGTTAGGCGACAAGTACGTAATAATTGGCGGTAACATGCGTTACGAAGCGTGCAAGAAACTAGGGTACAAGGAACTACCTTGCAAGGTTATACCACCCGAAACTGATGCGGGTACATTGTGCGCCTATGTTGTTAAGGACAACGGCGGTTATGGCGAATGGGATTTTGATATGTTGGCGAACGAATGGGACGAGGAACTGCTTGATGTTTCAGGGATTGATTTGCCCGAAATTAAGATACCGAGCGAACAAGCGGAGGAAGACGATTTTGACGAAAGCGCGCCCGTTGAAACGAGGTGCAAGGTAGGCGATGTTTGGCAGTTAGGCGAACACCGCCTAATGTGCGGAGATAGCACAGAAACGAATGACGTTAAAAAATTGATGAATACAAACCTTGCCGACATGGTATTCACAGACCCACCTTACGGAGTCAACGTTAAAGGCGGTAAGAATAACACAACTATTGCGGGAGATCTAACACAAGTCGCGATCCCGTTTTCCTTTGACCAAGCAATTAGGTATACAAGAGATAAAGCTCATTTCTATTTCTGCGGTGCAGAGTCAAATATTTCGCTTTATTATAAGTTGTTTGAAAAGCATTTACAACAGATTCCCAAACTATGTATTTGGGTTAAAAATAACTTTGCGATAAAGCAAATTGGATTTCATACGCAGTATGAAATATTATTTTTTGGTTACAAAAAAGGCGGCGGCAATGTATGGCATTGCGGTAGAACAATGGAAGAAGCAAGCGACATTTGGATGGTAAAAAAAGACCCGAGCAGTGAATATGTGCACCCGACACAAAAACCAATAGAACTTATTACAAGAGCGTTAAAAATTAGCAGTAAAGAGGGTGAGTTGGTTCTTGATTTATTCGGCGGTTCGGGTAGTACCTTAATCGCTTGCGAGCAAGTGAACCGTAAGTGCTACACCATGGAGTTAGACCCGCACTACTGCGATGTTATTTTGGCTAGATGGGAAAAATTTACGGGCAAAACCGCAGAACGTTTGTAAAAAAATATTATCTTTGTGCCAATCAACGGGATAAATAGATTTCGTAAAAAGCCTAGGAAGGTAAAAGTAATCGCTAAAGTGTTGGCGGTTACTTTTTTTTTATTACCTTTGCCGTACTACACGTACATACATGGTAGTTATTTTTTTGGTTAATGAATGCGAGTGCAGGAGGTAAAGCGTTACCACCTGCATTTTTTTTGCATAAAATTTGGATTTATAAAAAAAGGTTCGTTTTTTTGCGAAAAAGATAAAAGATGAAGATTTTAGACTATTTCAAACCAAAGCATACCTTTTTGAAGGACAACGGCTACACGCAAGGGTGGCAGTTAGAAGAACGCAGGAGTTTCGGGCGTTTGGTTTGGTTGAACGCTGTTGAGTTGTTAACCGACTTGTGTAACGATGTTACCTTTACATACTCGGGTAGCGAGTTGGTTAAGTTTGCCGAGTTTAAGGTATTCTTTGCCAACCAAGCTGAAATCGTTCTACAAAGGTACTTTTCACAAGGGTTTTGCGTAATTGCTTACACGGGTATGTCGTTTAAGGTACTAGACGAGGACGAGTATAAGGTAGTTAACACAAGACGAGATAAGATGGTAGAGCCAAAGAACCCCAAGTACACTATCTACGTTATGCGCTCGCCATCGTATAGCGAGTTTGAAAAGTCCGACAGAGAATTGGCGAGACCTGCACTTGAATTGATTGACAACGCCCTTAATGCCAGCAATACCTGTTCGGCAAGGTTGGGGGCGTTGATTGTGGCAAGTCCTGCAACCCCGAACGCAGTGCCTACGCCTATGATATTGACCGACCAACAAAAGAACGAATTAGAGAAAGAAATCGCAAAAGAGTACGGGGGTTTATCATCACAAAAGCAACTAATGGTGCTTAAGCGTGGCATGAATTTTCAGGTCGTTTCGCTTGCGGGCATTGATGCAAGAACCTTGGAAAAGGTAAAAATGGGCGTTTGTTTGGTTGCCGATAGGTTGAAAATCCCCGCTAACCAAATAGCGTTACTTGACGCTAATAGTAACAAGACGCTTGCCAATGGTAGCGAGTTAAGAGAGGGCGACTACAACAAGTACCAAACTTTTGAAAGGTTGTTAAATAGAACCTTTATACAAATGGCGCGCGAATGCGGCCTAAATGTTGATTATACCATTTACAACAAACCCGTTAGGGGTATAAACCAATAAAAAAATGAAAGAAAAAATATTTATTACCGATGCGGTGCCGTTGGGCAGTTGGGAAGAAGTTGACAACTTGCCCCTTTCGGCAATTACAAAGAACGACAAAGACACGGACAAGTTAAATGGTTTGGTTATTCGTGGGTACGAGATGAAGTGGGGCGGTAAAAACGAAAACGGGGAGGTCTACGAAAAAGGTGCGTTTGACGACTTTATTAAGTCGTACTTTGTTGAGGGCGGGCTTAACATGCCCGTTGATATACAGCACCAACAAGACCTTGACCACCTAGCAGGTAGGGTGTTGTTAATTGAGGTTAACAGCGTTGGGTTTTATTTCGTTGCCTACATCCCAAGAACGTACACCCACTACGAGCAAGTAAAGAACCTGATTAAAGAGGGCATTCTGCAAGGGTTTAGCAAAATGGGTTGGGCGACCGATTACGAACATATGTACACTGCCGAGGGGTACTACGATTACACCCGCATTACCAAAATGGAGGTAACGAGCGTGTCGCTAGTGGCAACCCCCGCAAACCGATTGCCGTTTGAGAAAATCGGGGAAATTGTTAAAAACCAACTAACGTATAAAAACAAACTAAAACAAGATAAACAAACCGAGGGCGGGATGTTTGACACTATTTTTTAACACTTAATTTTTTTGTATCATGAAAGTAAAAAAAATGAATGCTTTGACAAAAGCGAAAATTGAGAACAGCCTATTGAAAATCCAAAACTATTTGGGCGAAAAAGGCAAAGGATTAGTAGACGAATTGCGTGCTATCTTTGACGAGATGGAAGCAAGCGACGTTGAGATTTCAGACGACGAATTGAAATCAAAAATCCAAGAAATTTTGAAAGCGAGCGAGTTGTTCGCTACTGCCGAACAAGTGGCAGAGGTTGCTAACAAATTGGCGAAATTTACCGCTGAAAGTAAAGGCGTTGTAAATGGCATTAGCAAAGAGCAAAAAAAAGCGATTGCTAACGCTTTAATGCAACCTGCTAAATCATTCGCAGAAGTTAAAGATAGAGTAATGCGCGTAGCCGTTGAGAACGACATTACAGGCTTGACCTTTGGCGAAATTATTTCGTATGCTATTGCCGATAAATTCGGCAGTCAAAACGAATTCTTTGACAAATTGCGTCAAGTACCTTTTACCAAGTTTTTCTACACCGAAGCCGACATGGCAACAGCAAGTGCTATTGCCAAACAATGGGACAAGGAGAGCGAGCAAGCGAAAGCAGTTCAAGCGTTGGAAGTTGAGGGCAAAACCATCGCAACTAAGTACATTCATAAACGCCAACGCGTAGCAGAGGAAGACCTTGACGCTGTTCGTGAAGAAGGCAACGAAGCCGAATTGTTGCGTTTTGTAACCGAAGAACTTTATCGCGTTGTTATCGCTACAATCGTTAAAACTATTCTTGTTGGCGATAGTACTAATGTAGGCGCTGACCGAATTACTACCTTTGAAAGCGTCGGCACCAAAACCAAAAGCGACGTATTTACTAACGTTGTTAACCCCGAGGAAGCAGGTAGCATTGAGTTAGGCGACGTGGTTCGCATGGTTCGCTCGTTGCATAACCCAGAGGGTAAAGAGGTTGCTTTATTCATTGACCCTGCCGTGCTTGACGCTATCAGCCGTTTCAAATACGCAGAAGGTGGTTCTACCGATTACCGTTCAATTGATGATCTTAAGACCAAGTTAGGTGTAGATTATATCTACAAGTATGACTTGCATACTTTGGGTTCGGCTCAATTGCACGCAGTTGCAATTATCCCTGATGAGTATTGGGTTAAGACCCGTCGCGAAAAAGAAGTTTCTTGGCCGCAATACGACCGCAACGAGGTTAACTGGATGTATGAACGAAACACAGGTGGCGGTGTTCACGGTATCGGTTCTACCGCTGTTTTGCGCTCGGCTCAATAATCAAAAAATCACCTTGCCCCGAAAGGGGCGGGGGTTTTTTAATCAATCAAGCAAATAAAAAGTAAACGAAGATGACACCACAAGAATACCAAGAAGCAGGCTATAAGATTAGCGCAAGCATGGAGCAAGCGCAGATAAACCAAGCCGAGGAAGATGTGCTAAATGCCTATGTTATACCCCATGCAGGCGGGGCGGTTGGCGAGCAATTAACACCAACCCAACAAAATGCGCTAATGGCATTGGCGTTTTTAAGAATTTCGCAAAACAATTTGTTTGTTACAAAGAGCGGGGCGAAAATTAAGAATGTGCAAGAAAGCGCTAACGCATCTATGGAGTTGGGACTAATGGAGCACGCCCGCAGGTGCCACCATTACCTGCAAGAGGTAATGAAAGAGGCAGAGGTTGAAGATTGCGAGTTTACTGACATTTGCGCTATCTACTTTAGAACGAATTTTTTTAACGATTAAATTGTAAAGATATGGCATACAATCCATGTACTGCAAGTATTGCAATGAATATTGTTGCAAATTGCGAAAAACCAAACGTGGGAGGCTATACGGGTAGAGCGGTGCTTATTCCCGTAGACGCTAACCCTACTATTGTGGTTGACGAAGATAACGACCACATTCTAACGAGCATTACCTTACCCGAGGGCGTTAAGAGCATCGCGGTAAACAACGTTTTCGCCGAACCTTTTACAGGTTCTAACACCACTAGCCAAGCGGACAGCGGTAGAACCTCGTACACCAAGACCCTGGCGGTGCGCATTCCACTACGTGGCGGTCAAGTGTCAAAGGACATTGTAGAACCCTTATCACAAAACGCATTGGGCTTTATCATGATTGCCGAGAAAAAAGACAGAGTAGGCGATGGCAGTTTCGAGGTTATCGGCTATTTGAACGGTTTGAAAGCAAACGCTGATGGTGTTACTCGTGATGAGTTGGCTAATGGTGGCGATATTGTGGCGACCCTTTCAACCGTTGAACCTTTCTTTGAGGTTGCCCTTTTTGATACCGATTATCAAACAACGAAAGCAATGTTTGAAACCCTTTACACGACCAACGCTATTTAAGCGTACTTTTTCATGTTGGAAAATACACTGCTATTATTTGGCGGTGTATTTTTTTTTTGCTTTCTTTGCGAAAAACAAACAACAATAAAAAATGGATTGGACTACAATTGTTAGCGCCTTGTTAGGCGCGTTATTCGGTGGCGGTGGCGTTTGGTTGATAAACTTGTACACCGCGCCGGAGAAAAAAA
>JAXJVI010000272.1:0-3379 GCA_036308615.1 Acutalibacteraceae bacterium
CGGGAGGGCACAGAGACCCTCCCCTACGAATTATCTTTAAGCCTCACCCCTACAAACCCCGATTGTCCTCCTAAAAGCAAGCAAGCTCGGCAAAAGCTTTGTTATTGTGCTTTTGCCGAGCTTGTTTTATTCATTAACCCTCTTTTAGGGTGTCGTGTTTTTGACAGCCGCCCTTAGCCGATTATTCGGCAGGTACTGTTTCGGCCGCTTCCTCGGTCTCGGTTACGAACAAGCCGTCCTCGCCATTGGGCTCGGATTTCTGCTCCTCTTCATAAGCGGCGGGGTTAATTTCCTCGCAGCGCATACCCGTTCCCGCGGGAACAAGCTTACCGATAATAACATTTTCCTTAAGACCGAACAGCGGGTCAACCTTGCCCTTAATAGCCGCCTCGGTGAGAACCCTTGTGGTCTCCTGGAAGGACGCGGCGGACAGGAAGGATTCCGTCGCCAAGGAAGCCTTGGTGATTCCCAGCAGGGTCGCGCGGTAGGTGGCTTTGGTAAGCCCCTCCTCTCCCGCGTCGATTCTCTCCTGAACCTTCGCGTTCGCATCGGCTATTTCCTTATATTCATAGCTTACATTCTGTAACAGGTCTGTAGAGCCCGCGTCGGTAACCCGGAGCTTTCTCATCATCTGACGGACGATAACCTCAATGTGCTTATCGTTAATGTCAACACCCTGTGTACGGTAGGCGTTCTGAATCTCGGCGATGATATACTCCTCAACCGCCTCGGGTCCCTGAGCCTCCAATATATCCTGGGGATACTTAGCGCCCGGAATCAGCATATCCCCTGCCTTGACCTCGTCGCCGTCCTTTACAAGACAGCGTACGCCGTAAGGAATGGTAACCTT
Source organism: Acutalibacteraceae bacterium (assembly GCA_036308615.1). Classification (GTDB taxonomy): domain Bacteria; phylum Bacillota; class Clostridia; order Oscillospirales; family Acutalibacteraceae; genus UBA737. The sequence goes on from JAXJVI010000272.1 coordinate 851, forward strand.
TTCCTCGGTTTTAAGCTCGTCATTAGTGATAACAACGACATTGCTCTTCTTTTCCTCGACTATACGGACTCTGCCGTCAATCTTGGCGATAAGAGCGCATCTCTTGGGTCTTCTTGCCTCGAACAGCTCCTCAACACGGGGAAGACCCTGTGTAATATCCTCGGTGCTGGCGATACCGCCCGTATGGAAGGTACGCATTGTAAGCTGTGTACCGGGCTCGCCGATTGACTGAGCGGCGACAATACCGACAGCCTCGCCTATTGTAACAGGCTTGCTTGTCGCAAGGTTTCTGCCGTAGCACTTCTTGCACACGCCGTGGTGGCTGTGGCAGGTAAGAACCGAGCGAATCTCGATGCGGGTAATACCCGCCTCAACGATTTTCTTTGCGCCCTCGCCCGTGACCATATCCTCATGGGACCAGATAAGCTCGCCGGTCTCGGGGTGATATGCGTCGTGTAAGAGGTATCTGCCCTCCAAGCGTTCCTCTAACGGCTCTAAGATATGGTTGCCGTCCTTAATATCGAATATTGTAAGACCTTCCTCGGTACCGCAATCGTCCTCGCGGACAATAACATCCTGCGCAACATCAACAAGACGGCGGGTAAGATAACCCGAGTCGGCGGTACGAAGCGCGGTATCGGCAAGTCCCTTACGGGCGCCGCGGGAGGAGATAAAGTACTCAAGTACATTAAGACCCTCACGGTAATTAGCACGGATAGGAACTTCAATTACCTTACCTGCGGTATTAGCGATAAGTCCGCGCATACCCGCAAGCTGTCTGATCTGGCTCATAGAACCACGCGCGCCGGAATCCGCCATCATAAAGATGGGGTTAAACTCGTCAAGGTTGCCCTTAAGCGCGTCCGCAACATCCTCGGTAGCCTTGTTCCATATCTCTATAATATGGCGGCTGCGCTCCTCGTTGCTTATAAGACCCCTTCTGTAATCACGGGTTACAAGGTCGATCTGATTTTCAGCGGCAGCAAGAATATCCTTCTTGGCGGGGGGAATTACCGCGTCAATAACCGCAACGGTTATAGCGCCCTTTGTGGAGTACTTAAAGCCGGTGGCCTTAACATTATCAAGGACGATTGCGGCTTCGCTTGTGCCGTGGATAGTGATACAGCGGTCGATAATTTTACCGAGCTGTTTTTTGCCTACCTTATTCTGAACAATGTCATCATTGCTTTCGATATGGTTGGTTTCGGGATTCTTAACCGTAAAGGTCCACTCAAGGTCAAGCTTGTGGGCGGGGTCGCTTCTGTCAACAAAGCCTAAATCCTGGGGGATAGACTCGTTGAAGATTATAAAGCCGACAGTTGTCCAGACAAGTCCGCTTTCGCCCTCGGCGTTAGTCATACGCACCCTTATAGGAGCGTGCAGACCGATAATATTATCGCTGTAAGCCATAATAGCCTCGTTCTTATCCCGGAAGACCTTATTAGTACCGTCTTCTTCCGACTTAACAAGGGTGAGGTAGTAAGAGCCGAGTACCATATCCTGTGTAGGAACGGTAACGGGCTTACCGTCAGACGGCTTTAAGAGGTTGTTAGCGGCAAGCATAAGGAAGCGTGCCTCTGCCTGAGCCTCTGCCGACAGGGGGACATGAACCGCCATCTGGTCGCCGTCGAAGTCGGCGTTGTAAGCGGTACATACAAGGGGGTGAAGCTTTAACGCCTTACCCTCAACCAATACCGGCTCAAATGCCTGAATACCCAGTCTGTGGAGTGTAGGCGCACGGTTAAGGAGCACGGGATGCTCTTTAATCACCATTTCAAGCGCGTCCCAAACCTCGTTTGACGCACGCTCTACCATCTTCCTCGCCGTCTTAATATTAGTGACCGCCTTTGTTTCAACAAGGCGTTTCATAACAAAGGGCTTGAAAAGCTCCAGCGCCATTTCCTTAGGAAGACCGCACTGGTACATCTTAAGCTCGGGGCCTACTACGATAACCGAACGGCCCGAATAGTCAACACGCTTTCCGAGAAGGTTCTGACGGAAACGACCCTGCTTACCCTTAAGCATATCCGAAAGGGACTTAAGGGGACGGTTGTTGGGCCCTGTTACGGGCTTGCCGCGTCTGCCGTTGTCAATAAGGGCGTCTACCGCCTCTTGAAGCATACGCTTCTCGTTGCGCACGATTATATCGGGAGCCTTAAGCTCTAAGAGTCTCTTAAGACGGTTGTTTCTGTTAATAACTCTTCTGTACAAGTCATTTAAGTCACTTGTAGCAAATCTTCCGCCGTCAAGCTGAATCATGGGACGGATTTCGGGAGGAATTACGGGAAGAACTGTCATAATCATCCATGAAGGAGAGTTTAAGTAAACAGTTACTTCTGTGATTCCATGTTCTGTAATTTCGTTTATTTCATCTTCATTAAGAACATAATTATAGGGATATACCGCACCTGTAACTTCATCAGTAACAGGCTTTGCCAAAGGTCTTCCGCCAAGGCTTGATCCGGGAACAAGGTTTACAACCTCTGTCTGACGGAAAGCTTCGATAACTTCAAGTCTCTTAACTATACG
>JAXJVI010000273.1:0-3432 GCA_036308615.1 Acutalibacteraceae bacterium
GCTGTGGGGGTCTTTGTAAACGAGGAGCCCCCACAGGTCGCAGAGCTTTTACACTGCGGGGTTATCGATATAGCCCAGCTCCACGGCGGCGAGAGAGAGGAATATATAACCACCCTGCGAAAGCTTACCGATAAGCCGATTATTAAGGCGTTTAATGTAACAAACGAAAGGGATATTTCTTTAGCATTAAAAAGCACGGCGGATTATGTTCTGCTGGATTCCCCCTTAGCAGGCAGCGGAACGCGGTTTAACTGGGAGCTGTTAAAAAATTTCGGCAGACCCTATTTTTTAGCGGGCGGGCTTGACCCCGAAAATGTTTTCGGCGCGGTGCAGAGACTAAAGCCCTTTGCGGTCGATGTAAGCTCAGGTATAGAAACAGACGGAATAAAAGACTTTGATAAAATGAAACGCTTTGCGGCGGTAAGAGAACTGAAAGGAACATAAAAATGGCAGATAAAAAGGGACGCTTCGGGATACACGGCGGTCAGTATATTCCCGAAACGCTTATGAACGCGGTTATAGAGCTTGAAGAAGCCTACAATCATTTTAAGGACGACCTGCAGTTTAATAAGGAGCTAACCGAGCTTTTAAACGATTACGCGGGAAGACCCTCAAGGCTTTATTATGCCCAAAAAATGACCGAGGATTTAGGCGGGGCTAAAATTTACCTTAAACGCGAGGATTTAAACCACACGGGTGCTCACAAGATAAACAATGTTTTGGGTCAGGCTTTGCTTGCTAAAAAAATGGGCAAGACCCGCTTAATCGCCGAAACGGGAGCGGGTCAGCACGGTGTTGCCACCGCCACCGCCGCCGCCCTTATGGGTATGGAGTGCGTGGTTTTTATGGGGGAGGAGGACACCGTCCGTCAGGCGCTTAATGTTTACCGTATGCGGCTTTTAGGCGCGGAGGTTATCCCCGTAAAAAGCGGCACGGCGACCCTTAAGGACGCGGTTTCCGAGGCTATGCGGGAATGGACTCGGCGTATTTCCGACACCCACTACTGCTTGGGCTCGGTTATGGGGCCCCACCCGTTTCCGACAATAGTGCGAGATTTTCAGGCGGTAATTTCAAAGGAGATTAAAGAACAACTCCTTGAAAAGGAAGGTAGACTGCCTGACGCGGTTTTAGCCTGTGTCGGCGGCGGCTCTAACGCTATCGGAAGCTTTTACCACTTTATAGACGACCCCTCAGTGCGGCTTATCGGCTGTGAGGCGGCGGGCAGAGGGATAGACACCTTCGAAACCGCCGCTACCGTAAATACCGGAAGAGTCGGCATTTTCCACGGAATGAAGTCCTACTTTTGTCAGGACGAGTACGGTCAGATAGCCCCCGTTTACTCGATTTCGGCGGGGCTTGATTATCCGGGTGTAGGCCCCGAGCACGCCTATCTTCACGATATTGGCAGGGCGGAGTATGTCCCCGTAACCGATGACGAGGCGGTAAACGCCTTTGAATATCTTTCAAAAACCGAAGGAATTATCCCCGCAATAGAATCCTCCCACGCGGTCGCCCACGCTATAAAGCTTGCGCCGACTATGGATAAGGACAAGATTATTGTAATTACGATTTCGGGCAGAGGGGACAAGGACTGCGCCGCGATAGCGAGATACAGGGGTGAAAATATCTATGAGTAAGATTAAAAACGCGTTTGAAAACGGCAAGGCGTTTATTCCGTTTGTGACCTGCGGCGACCCGAGCCTTGAAACCACCGCCGAGCTTGTAAAGGCAATGGAAACGGCGGGGGCAGACCTTGTTGAGCTCGGTATTCCCTTTTCCGACCCCACCGCCGAGGGGCCTGTTATTCAGGCGGCGAATTTAAGGGCGCTGTCGGGCGGGGCTACGACCGATAAGATTTTTGATATGGTAAGGGATTTAAGAAAAACGGTTAAAATCCCCCTTGTGTTTATGACCTATGCGAATGTTGTCTTTTCCTACGGCGCGGATAGGTTCATTTCGACCTGTGCCGAAATAGGAATAGACGGGCTTATTCTTCCCGATATTCCCTTTGAGGAAAAGGAGGAATTTCTGCCCGTCTGCAAAAAATACGGGGTCGATTTAATCTCTATGATAGCCCCCACCTCAAACGAGAGAATAGGTATGATAGCTGAAAGGGCCGAGGGCTTTATCTACTGCGTTTCCTCCTTAGGCGTTACGGGCACAAGGGATACCATAACCGCCGATATAGGCGAAATGGTGCGCCTCGTAAAGGAAAAAAACGATATTCCCTGTGCGGTGGGCTTTGGTATTTCAACCCCCGAGCAAGCAAGCAGTATTGCACAAAAGGCGGACGGGGTTATAGTCGGCTCGGCAATAGTCAAAATGTGCGCCGAGTACGGCAAGGCTTGTGTGAAGCCCATTGCGGAATATGTAAAAATAATGAAGTCGGCGGCTAACGGAGAAAGCGACAGATAAGCAGATGGGCGGACAATCTCTTGTCTCATATTCAAAACTGTTTTCTAAGCTTTTCGAGGGCGGATTTTTCTATGCGGGAAACATAGCTCCTTGAAATGCCTAGCTTTTTGGCGATATCCCGCTGGGTAAGCTCCTCGCGCCCGCCTAAGCCGTAGCGCATTTCGATAATTTTCCGTTCCCGCTCGTCAAGACAGCCGCTTATAATCACCTTAAGCTTTTCAAGACCCATTTTTGTGTCAATTTCTTCGGCAATGTCACCTGTGTCGGCGATAATATCAATTAATGTAAGGGCGTTTCCGTCCTTGTCGGTGTCGATAGGGTCGCTTATAAAAACATCCTGCGCCGATTTTTTTTGATTCCTGAAATACATTAAAATTTCATTTTCAATACACCGCGCGGCGTAGGTCGCAAGGTGAATGCCTTTGTCGGAATTAAAGGTTGAAACCGCCTTGATAAGACCTATTGTGCCGATTGAAATCATATCGTCCTGATCGGCGCCTGATTTATAATATTTCTTGACTATATGCGCCACAAGCCGCAGATTATGCTCTATAAGCTTATTCCGAGCCTCTAAATCGCCGTTTCGGCTTTTTGTAAGCAACTCCTCCTCCTTTGCCGAGGACAGCGGCGGGGGAAAGGACCCCGCACCCGTAACATGCAAGGCAAAATAATAAATGCTTGAGGCTATTTCCATTAATAAACTAAAAAACAAGCCGTACCACTCCTTTGCTAAAGTATATGAGCGGTACGGCTTGCCCTTTGCAAGTCCGAATATTTTTAATTTAACTAATCAAATTCATCACGGAATACTTATTACTTTTTTACTCCGGCATACCGGGTCGGTGTCATTCCGTACCTTTTTTTAAAGCATCGGGTAAAGTGGCTTGCGTCTTTAAAACCGCAAAGCGCAGATATTTCCGATATTTTAAGACTGCCTTCTGCTATTTTTGACTTTGCGGCCTCGAGCCTTAATATCTGTATATAGTTCATAGGTGTAAGTCCCGTTACCAATTTAAA
>JAXJVI010000274.1:0-2624 GCA_036308615.1 Acutalibacteraceae bacterium
GGCTATGACTTGCAGCCGCTTAACATTGTAAACATTATAACCAAATCGGAAACGCGCGAACTTGAGTTAATACCCGTTGCAGCCGAGACACTACAAGAACGACGAGAGGATCGGAAAGAGTCTCTTCCGGATCGCGTCGAATGGGTAAAGAACGCTTGCGAAAATTCAACGGAACAGTGGCTCGTATGGTGTGACTTCAACTACGAAGCTGATGAGCTAAGAAGAAGCATTCCAGGAGCTGTCGAAGTCAGAGGATCTGACGCGGCAGAAACAAAAGCCCGCGCGTCGCTGGACTTCGCCGACGGGAAAATAAAAACCCTTATATCAAAGCCGACTATATTTGGCTTTGGCTCTAACTTCCAGTTATGCCATAATATGGTATTTTGCGGACTTTCCGACTCTTACGAGCAATTTTATCAGGCCGTTCGCCGGTGCTGGAGATTTGGACAAAATAAACCCGTTAACGTGTATGTGATTTTATCGGAGCGCGAAGTAAACGTACTGGAAAACATAAAGCGCAAGCAAAAACAAATGGATAATATGCAAAAGAAAATGACGGAATTAATGAAGTCAGTCACGTTATCCGAGATAAAGCACACAACGAGAATAACAGAGGAATATAAGCCATATATGGAAATGGCGCTGCCGAACTTTTAAGGAGGATCTAATGAAAATACTTAATCAATATATCACTGATGACTGCGCGCTTTATAATGCGGACTCAGTGGAAGCAATAAAAATGATACCAGATAACAGCGTAGGCCTTGAGGTTTATTCGCCGCCGTTCTCAAGTTTATATACTTATTCAAACAGTGACAGAGACCTGGGAAACAGCAAAACAGATGATGAGTTTTTTACTCACTTTGGTTTTTTAATTGATGATCTATTAAGAATTTTAAAGCCAGGGCGCATTATGGCCGTTCATTGTATGAACTTGCCGACGTCAAAACAAAACGACGGTTATATCGGAATAAAAGACTTTAGAGGCCAGCTTATAAAAGCTTTTCAGGATCACGGCTTCATATATCACTCAGAAGTCTGTATATGGAAAAACCCAGTAACGGCTATGCAGAGAACTAAAGCGCTGGGACTGCTTCATAAACAGCTTAAAAAAGACTCTTGTATGTCAAGAATGGGCATTCCAGACTACGTCGTATTTATGAGGAAGCCAGGCGAAAACCCCGACCGCGTTACACATACAAATCAGTCTTTCCCTGTGTCACAGTGGCAGGAATACGCCTCGCCGATCTGGGACGAATACAATTCGCCGGTATGGTGGGACATAAACCAAAGCGACACACTGAACGCCCGCAGCGCAAAAGATGAAGAGAGCGAGAGACATATATGCCCGCTTCAACTTCCAGTTATAGAGCGCATTATAAAAATGTACTCAAACGAGGGCGATACGGTATTTACTCCGTTTTTAGGTATCGGCTCCGAAGTCTATCAGGCTTTAAAGATGGATCGCAAGGGCATAGGAATAGAACTCAAGCCGGCATACTTTGACGAAGCCGTCAGAAACATAAAAGACGTAGAAGTCGAAAAGCACCAGACAACGTTATTTGATTTTATGCAAGTATGAAGCATAAGGAAACAAAAGCGACTGCAATTACTCCTTCCTTAAAAATAACCGTTTACCAAAGGGACAGGGGGCGCTGTATTATATGCGGCGCTCCTGGACTCCCTGAGGCGCACTACATAAGACGGTCACAAGGCGGGCTCGGAATAGAGCAAAACATAGTCACGTTATGCCGCGACTGTCACAGGGAATTTGACGAAGGGAAAAGGCACGCAGAATACAAAGAGAAAATAAGAGAATATTTAGAGGCTTTTTATCCGAATTTTAGCGACTATGACCGAGTTTACCACAAGTATTAAAAAGTCGCTTAATTCGTCGATTTTAAGCCTTAAAAGGTGGACGGTATGGCTAATAAATACCCGCGGACGTGCCGAGCTTATAGCAACAGGGAAAAGATAGAAATGGTTTATCAATTCGCTTTAAGTTTAGGATTATCGGTTACGAAAAAGCCTGACGGATTAATTATCAAACCGAAGCAAAGCGAATTTAACGAAAATGATTTACTATTTTTCGATCCTTACGAATCGGCTATGACAAGACTCGAACAAGACGACTTAATAAAATTAACAGGCTATTATTACCAATAAAAAACGGAGGAAACAATGAACAGCGTACAGTTAATAGGCAGACTTACAAAAGATCCCGAAACGAGATACACAGCGGGGCAGATGGCAGTATGTAACTTCATAATAGCAATAGACAGACCTACGAAACAGGGCGAAGATAAAAAGACGGACTTTCCGCGTATAACCGTATTCGGAAAGCAAGCCGAGAACTGCGAGAAGTATTTAAAAAAAGGCAGGCTCGTAGGAATTCAGGGAAGAATTGCAACGGGATCATATACAGATAAGAACGGCAACGCGGTATTTACAACGGACGTTAACGCTGACCGCGTCGAATTCCTCGAACGCGGAGAGAAAAAAGAAGCAACGCCGGACTTTTCAAAGATAGATATTGATATGCCATTTTAGGAGGTAAGGGTATGAGAACAGAATCACAGAACTATATTATTTGGGAATATCTCAAAGAACACGGAGAGATAAAC
>JAXJVI010000275.1:0-2867 GCA_036308615.1 Acutalibacteraceae bacterium
GCCTAAGTAAAGGGGTATTTTAATTCCGAAAAATGAAAGAACGCTTCTTTTTTTGATTTCCCCCGTTTTTTCGCTTACGGTGCGCTTAAAATCTGCCGAAACCGTAATTTCACGCTCCGTTCTTGCCGTTATACTGCCCGAAGAGTGAACGAAACGGGTGCTGTTTTCCCGTTCAATCACACCCGACACAAGCAGTTGACCCTTTGCCACGGTATCGCCTACCTTTACCACGCAGTTGCCCGAGGTTACATCTATTTTTGTGATTATTCCGTCCGCGGCGGCTTTAAGATTGGTTGCCGTGCTGTTATCTTGCTCCTTTTCTTTGGTCTCTGTCACATTTACAGAGGCTAAAGAGCCCTCTATATTAACCGAAGCCCACGCAAGTCCGTCTTGTGACAGGAGCAGTTCCTGCTTTGCGATTTGCGGCTTAATTTTGCTTTTTAATACTCCTTCTTTAATCCCTATTTTTTCACAGACGGCTAATATTTCGCTTGCGGGTATGGTTTTATTTCCGTTCACCTCTACCGTCCAGATAAACGCCGACATAAAATATAAAAAGCAAAAAAATAACGCCGCGCCCGCAGGTATGCCAAACCGTCTTTTATATCGGTTTATAATAAACGGCAAGCCCAATTTTTTTAAAATGTGCGCCCTTATGCCGCTTTTTTTGGCTATGCTCGGCAGAGCCTTAAAATCTCTGACGGTAATATAGCACCGTATTTTTTTGCCCCTTCGCCTTATATTCCAAAGGGATATTCCGTTTTTTGCGCAGATGTTTAAAATGACCTCCGCAACATCTCCCGAAAATTCCGCCTCGATAAAACCTACTGAAAACCTGTAAAGCCAAAGCATAACTTACACCCTCGCTAAACGCAAAATTCAAGGGACGACATATTGCCCCTGACGGTTATCGTAGTTCCCTCAAAGGCGGATATATCAAAATCAGTGCCGCTTATTATTAACGAGCCCTTAGGCAGCTTTAGCTTTAAGTATGTATCGTTGTATTCAAATACGCCGACGCACCCCTCCACAATCATTTCCTTATTGCCGAAAAGCTCTATATGCGGAGCCTTTGCAAGCTTGGTTTGCTCGCCTATTTCCGAGCAATTAAATATCCGCCATTTTTCCTTTGGCTTTTCGGATTTGAATTTGAATTTTTTTGACACCTTATACAACTCCCCTGCAATTAATATTATGAAAATATCATTATAATAATTACCGAAAGCATATACTGATTTAGGTGAAGCAAATGAAGAAGCTGTTATCTTTAATTACTGCGGCGGCGTTTATTATTCTTGTTATAACAAATCCAAAGGTCTGCACAGCGGGAGCGGCAAAGGGTCTGCTCCTTTCGGGCAGGGTAATTATCCCTTCCCTTTTTCCCTTTACCGCCTGTGTACTGTTTATTATGAGGTCGGGCGGACTTAGTTTATTAGGTTTTACTGCACCCTTTTCAAAAAGGGTGTTCCACCTGTCGCCCCGGCAGTTTTCCCTTATGCTTTTAAGCTTTACAGGCGGCTATCCCGTAGGCGCAAAGCTTTTAAACGAGGCGGTAAAATCGGGACGGCTCACAAAGGAAAATGCGGGAATTATGCTTAATTACTGCGTAAACGCGGGCCCGGCGTTTATAGTATTGGCGGTGGGCGGCGGAATTTTAGGCTCTAAAAAAATCGGTTACATACTTCTTGTCTCTCATATCGCCGCCTCGCTAATTTTAAGCGTTTTTTTTGGATTTTTCATAAAAGATGATAATATCCCTCCTAAAAATGAGGCAGAGATTTTCGGGGCGGCGGATAATTTTGTTTCAGCCGTTTCGGACGCCGCCTCAGCCGTATTTTCGGTATGCGCTTATGTGATTTTATTTTCTTCCGTAAATGAGTATATGAACCTCGTTTCTGAAAAAATATTATTTTTAAAATGGGTCGCCCCTCTGCTTGAGGTGACAAACGCCGTAACGGGTATGCGGAATATTCTAATTATCGCGTTTTTATTGGGCTTTGCGGGAGTTTCGGTATGGTGTCAAATTTTGAGTATGGGTAAGCTTATTAAGATTAATTTTGCCGCTTTTGCCCTTTCAAGAGCAGTACACGGACTTCTTTCCGCGGTAATCACCGCTTTGCTTTTAAAGGCGTTCGGAATAGCCGTTACCGTCTCTGCAGCGGTCAAATTCACCCCCACCTACAGCGGTATCGCCCTGTCTTTATCAATGCTTTCAATGGTGATAGTGCTTATAATATCGCTGTTTTCCGAAAAAAGGACTGGAAATATTCTTCGGGATATAGTATAATACATACGGTGATGAATATGTCTTCTATATTTAATAAGGAGCTTCCCCGCTCCTGCAGATACTGTGTTTTCGGCAAGGACTCGCTGATTTCCCAAGAGGTGCTGTGCAAAAAACGCGGTGTAACCAATGCGGGCGATTACTGCCGTCATTATAAATATGACCCGTTAAGGCGGGTTCCCGAAAAGGTGAAAATTGCCAAAGATTATAAGCCCGAGGATTTTTCGCTATAGCACTTTCAAAAATATTTCCGCATTTTTTGAAAATTTTTGTTGACAAAAAAAAGAAATATGGTATAATAGTTTTTGCGCTACGGTGGATGTAGCTTAGTTGGTTAAAGCGCCAGTTTGTGGCACTGGAGACCGTGGGTTCGAGTCCCATCTTCCACCCCACACTAAAAAAGGCTTTGGCGAGTCTTCGTCCAAAGCCTTTATCTAAATTTAATATTGGGGTGTCATCAAGCGGTAAGACACAGCACTTTGACTGCTGCATTCGTAGGTTCGTCGAAGTAGTTGGAACGCCGCGACAGGCTTTCCAATCTACGAAGTCGGCAGCACGCAGATTTTTTCGCAACCGTTCGGAA
>JAXJVI010000276.1:0-6223 GCA_036308615.1 Acutalibacteraceae bacterium
AGTTTGGAGACAGGGCGGTTATTTCTTTTTTATTGCAATGATTGAATATAAAACTATAATAAGAATTATAATTATGTACTCCATCGGCAACGCCCCCTTTCGAGGGGTGTGGGTCTCCTGTGGAGACCGCTGTGAAACAGCAACACCGACCGAGGCGGGAGCCGAGACGAGTTTAACCGCCTACCGTTTTAGGTCTACCTTGCACGGGTATATAATAACAATATCTTACTGATTTTGCAATAGGTGTGGCTTTATAAAGCTGTTTTTTCGCCGTTACGCTTGACATTTTTAAATTATTTCGCTATAATAAGTGTGTAAGGCAAACCGATAGACGGTTAGCCCTCATTAAGAAATCTAAAAAAGAAATAGATCGCTTGCTTGGAGGCTCGGCGGTCTATTTCTTTTTGCTTATTATGGCAACAACTAATGAAATGATTGATACAATCAAACTTCCGAAAAGGAATAAATCACTATATGTAACCATATGCAACGCCCCCTTTCGAGAGGTGTGGGTCTCCTGTGGAGACCGCTGTGAAACAGCAACACCGACCGAGGCGGGAGCCGAGACGAACTTAACCGCCTACCGTTTAAGGCTCGCCTTACACGGGTATATTATAACAGTTTCTTATATATTTTGCAACAGTCGGTTGACAAGGAGAGCAAATTGGGGTATACTAATTTGCGAACGAGTTGCAAATTTAAAAATGATTGGAAATACTACTGTGAAAAAAAGCTTTAAACGCATTTTGCCTATATTATCGGCGGTTTTAATTTTGTTTAGCCTTTGCGCCTGCGGCGGCACAAAAACGGCGGAAAGCGGGAAAATCAAGGTTGTCTGCACGGTCTTCCCGATTTATGACTGGACAAGGGAAATAGCTGGAGACAAAGCGGAAATTATATGGCTTACCGAGAACGGCACCGATATGCACAGCTTTCAGCCCTCGGCGGCGGATATGGTTAAAATCGCCGAGTGCGATATTTTAATATATATCGGCGGCGAGTCGGAGAAATGGGTGGACGAGACGGTAAAGCAGTACCAAAACGAAAAACGCGCACTTATTAATTTAACCTCCCTTTTGGGCGACTCTTTAAAGGAAGAGGAGCATACCGAGGGTATGCAAGAAGAACACGAACAGGGCGAAGAGGAAACCGAGTATGACGAGCATATTTGGCTCTCACTTAAAAACGCCGTGCTTTTTGCGGACGCTATTGCCGATTCGTTAGCCGAAAAAGACCCCGAAAACGCCGAATTTTATAAAGAAAACGCCCGAAATTACACCGAAAAGCTAAATGCCCTTGACGGCGAATACCAAAAGGCGGTAAGCGCCGCTCCCCTAAAAACCCTGCTTGTCGCCGACCGTTTCCCCTTCAGATATTTGACCGAGGATTACGGGCTTTCCTATTACGCGGCGTTCCCGGGCTGTTCTGCCGAAACCGAGGCGAGCTTTGAGACCGTGGCGTTTTTAAGCGCTAAAGCTGACGAATTAGGGCTTAAATACATTCTCAAAACCGAAACCGCGGCGACAAAAATCGCCGAAACGGTAATTGCCAATACTAAAGAAAAAAACCGGCAAATACTGGTGCTTGACAGTATGCAGTCGGTGGGCAGTAAGGACGCAAGCAACGGCACGACCTACCTTTCTATAATGGAAAAAAATCTTGAGACCCTTAAAAAGGCATTAGGAGAATAACAATGGCTCTTCTTAAAGCTTGTAATTTAAAGCTCGGCTACGAGGGGAAAACGGTTGTGGAAAACCTTAATTTCACGGTAAACAGCGGGGACTACCTTTGCGTTGTGGGGGAAAACGGCTCGGGCAAAACCACCCTTATGAAGACAGTTTTGCACCTTAATCCCCCTATCTCGGGCAAAATCGAGACGGGGGACGGCTTAAAACCCTCCGAAATAGGCTACCTGCCCCAACAAACCGAGGTACAGCGGGATTTCCCCGCCTCTGTATGGGAGATTGTGCTGTCGGGCAATTTGGGTCACAGCGGACTTATGCCCTTTTATACAAAGGCACAAAAGGACAGGGCGAGAGAAAACCTCCGAAAAATGGGGATTTCCGACCTTTCGGGGCGTTGCTACCGCGAGCTTTCTGGGGGTCAGCAGCAACGGGTATTGCTTGCAAGAGCCCTGTGCGCCACCGCAAAAATGCTGTTACTCGATGAGCCTGTTTCGGGGCTTGACCCTGTTGTAACGGCGGAAATGTACTCAACAATCGAGGCTCTTAACAAAGAGGGCATAACCGTAATTATGATTTCCCACGATATGGATGCGGCGCTTAAATACGCCACCCACATTTTGCAGATAGGAAAAGAAATTTTCTTCGGCACTAAGGCGAAATATTTGAAATACAGGGAGGAAAACGGCATATGAGCGGAATTTTTGCGCAAATCGCCCACTATTTCCAGTACCCCTTTGTGCGCTACGCTATGATAGCGGGGGTGCTTATCGCCCTTTGCTCATCACTCCTTGGGGTAACTCTTGTGTTAAAGCGCTTTTCCTTTATTGGTGACGGGCTTTCCCATGTCGCCTTCGGCGCGCTGGCGATAGCCTCCGCCTTAGGAATTTCAAACAATATGATAATAGTGCTTCCCGTCACGGTTATAAGCGCGGTACTTCTCCTTAAAACCGGCAAAAACGCGAAAATCAAGGGGGACGCCGCGATAGCCATGATTTCGGTAGGCGCTTTGGCAATAGGCTACCTTGTTATGAATGTCTTTTCAACCTCCTCCAATGTTTCGGGGGATGTTTGCAGTACCCTTTTCGGCTCAACCTCTATTCTCACCCTCTCAAGGGGCGAGGTTTGGCTCTGCGCGGCGCTGTCGGCGGTTGTAACAGTAATATTTATTCTTTTTTACAATAAAATATTCGCCGTCACCTTTGACGAAAGCTTTGCGCGGGCGACGGGCGTAAGGGCGGGAACATACAACCTGCTGATAGCGGTTATTACGGCGGTTATAATTGTGCTTGCTATGAATTTGGTGGGTTCTCTGCTTATATCCGCCTTGGTTATCTTCCCTGCCCTTTCGGCGATGAGACTGTTTAAAAGCTTCCGCCCCGTTGTGATTTTTTCGGGTGCAATTTCGGTTTTCTGTGCCGCCGTGGGAATACTGTTTTCAATCCTTGCGGGAACGCCCGTAGGCTCAACCGTTGTCGCGGCGGATATAATCGCGTTCGTTATTTGCTTTATAGTGGGAAAGATACTGCGTAGATAAAAAATATTTTACCTCTTTTTAACTCGCCCGTAAATCGGGCGTTTTTTTATTTTTTAAAAATTTACTTGACAAATACATATGAACGGTGTATCATATGAATATAAATTCATATGAATGGAGATTAATATATGCACAATCACGAAGCAATATTAACCGCTGTCAAAAACGAACTGCCCACCGAGGAGCTTTTATGTGATTTGGCGGATTTGTTCAAGCTTTTCGGCGACACAACGCGAATGAGGATACTTTTTTCCCTTTTCGAATCGGAAATGTGCGTCTGCGCTATCGCGGAGCTGCTCGGAATGACCCAATCGGCGATTTCCCACCAGCTAAAGGTGCTTAAAGAAAGCAAGCTTGTAGACTGCCGCCGTGACGGAAAGACGATTTACTATTTTTTGGCGGATAACCATGTAAGAACAATAATAGGTCAGGGCTTTGACCACCTTATTGAGGAAAGGAAGAATGAAAATGAGGAAAACATTTGAGCTTGAAGATTTGGACTGCGCTAACTGCGCCGCAAAAATGGCGGAGGGTATAAGAAAAATTGAGGGGGTAAGCTATGCGGATGTAAATTTTCTGTCCCAAAAGCTAACGCTTGAGGCTGAAGACAGCGAATTTGACGCAATTATGAAAAAGGCGGCGAAGGTCTGCAAAAAGATTGAGCCCGACTGCCGCATTAAATTTTAAGAGGTGCTTTTTTATGAGCCATAAACACAAAAAAAGGCTTGCGAGAATACTGATTGCCGCCCTATTGCTTGGGGTAATAGCCTTTTTGCCCATAGGCGAAAAAATTAAGGCAGTTTTGTACCTTTTACCCTACCTTATTGTGGGGTGGGATGTTTTGTGGAAGGCGTTGCGGAACATCGCCCGCGGTCAGGTGTTTGACGAAAACTTTT
Source organism: Acutalibacteraceae bacterium (assembly GCA_036308615.1). GTDB lineage: Bacteria > Bacillota > Clostridia > Oscillospirales > Acutalibacteraceae > UBA737. The sequence goes on from JAXJVI010000276.1 coordinate 4,116, forward strand.
TAATGTCCCTTGCGACCGTAGGGGCGTTTGCACTCGGCGATTATGTGGAAGCGGCGGCGGTAATGCTTTTCTACCAGACAGGCGAGCTGTTCCAGAGCATCGCCGTAGGCAAAAGCCGAAAAAGCATTGCCTCCCTTATGGATATTCGCCCAGACAGCGCAACCGTACTGCGTGAGGGCGAGGAAATAAAGGTTTCCCCCGAAGAGGTACAAAAGGGCGAAAGAGTTTTGGTAAGGGCGGGCGAGAAAATCCCGCTGGACGGCATTGTTTTAGAGGGCAACACCACCGTCAACACGGCGGCGCTGACCGGAGAAAGCCTGCCTATAGACATTTCGGCGGGCGACAGGGTGGTGAGCGGCTCGATCAATTTAAGCGGAGTTATTACCCTTAAAACCGAGAGCGTCTACAGTGAAAGTACAGTTGCAAAAATTCTTAACTTGGTTGAAAACTCCTCCGCCAAGAAAGCAAAAACCGAGAATTTTATCACCCGCTTTGCGCGGTATTATACTCCCTTGGTTGTGGCGGCAGCGGTGCTTTTGGCGGTTTTACCGCCCCTTATATCGGGCGGCGGATGGGCCAGCTGGCTTAATCGCGCCCTTATATTCCTTGTTGTTTCCTGCCCCTGCGCATTGGTAATTTCGGTGCCTTTATCCTTTTTCGGCGGAATAGGCGGAGCCTCAAAGCGGGGTATTCTTATAAAGGGCGCAAACTACACAGAGGTTTTAGCAAAGGTAAACACCGTAGTATTTGACAAAACGGGAACCCTTACAAAGGGCATATTTAAGGTCACCGCAATTCACCCCGAAAGTATGAGCGAGGCGGAGCTTTTAGATGTTGCGGCGGCGGCTGAAAGCTACTCAAACCACCCGATAGCCGAATCGATAATCGCCGCCCACAAGGGGCACATCGACCGCTCCCGTGTAGGCAAGGTCACCGAACACGCGGGAATGGGGGTCGAGGCGGTAATCGACGGCAAAGATATTTTTGCGGGCAACGGCAAGCTTATGGAGCTTGTGGGTGCTAACCCACACGACTGCCACATAGCGGGAACCGTTATTCATATTTCCGAGGGCAAAAACTACCTTGGACACATTGTGATTTCGGACGAAGTAAAGCCTAATTCCAAGGCGGCTATATCCGAGCTTAAAGCCTTAGGTATTACCAAAACCGTAATGCTTACGGGCGACCGCAAAGAGATAGGCAAAGCGGTAGGCAAAGAATTAGGGCTTGACGAGATACACGCGGAGCTTTTACCCGACGGCAAGGTAAGCGCCGTGGAGAAGCTTATAAGCAAAAAAACGCCCCTCGCTTTTGTAGGGGACGGTATTAACGACGCGCCGGTGCTTGCTCGGGCTAATATAGGTATCGCAATGGGGGGTATGGGCAGTGACGCGGCGATTGAAGCGGCAGATGTGGTGCTTATGGACGACGAGCCCTCCAAGCTTCCCGAAGCGATAAAAATTGCGCGGAAAACAATGCGGATTGTATGGCAAAATATTGTTTTTGCCCTTGCGGTCAAGGGGGTTGTGCTGATATTAGGAGCTCTCGGAATAGCGGGTATGTGGCTTGCGATTTTTGCAGATGTCGGCGTTACGGTGCTTGCAATACTTAACGCGATGAGAGCGATGCATTAAAAAATATTTCAGTAAGAAGTAAGAAGTAAGAAGTAAAAATCCCGCCCACTTTCGTGAACGGGATTTTTGGTGCGAGTGACGAGACTTGAACTCGTACGTCATTGACACACGCCCCTCAAACGTGCCTGTCTGCCTATTCCAGCACACTCGCATTTATCGTGCCTGATTATTATATCAAACCCAAGTCCGCTTGTCAACAAAAATTTTAAGAAAATTAAATTTCACTTGAAAAATTTTTTAAAATCGTCTATAATTATACGGTCGAGCAGCAAATGCGTAAGTCCGGACAGGCTTACGCATTTGCTTTTTTATGTAATTCTTTTTACATTTGATTAGGTTACGGCGGCTTTCCACCAAAAGTCTCCTAAAAAACTCGGAGGTGCAACCAATGAATCAAAAATCAATAACAAAAATGGAAACAATGCCGGTGGGAAGGCTTATGCTTTCTATGGGGATGCCGATTATCCTCTCAAT